>JANPCT010000789.1:0-1525 GCA_031431095.1 Acidobacteriota bacterium
GATCGGCGCGACATCGATGCCGTGCTGATCGCGAATGCGGCGGTAGTCCCCGTACACCTGGAGGTTGAAGGTCTGGCGCGCGGGCGTCATCCACTGATCGAGCTTGGCCTTGTTGACTTCCGCGGCGGCGAGGAACTGGCAGTCGGAATGGCGCGCGAGCGAGTCGAACACGCGCCCGCCGCGATTGCCGGTGCCGATGATGGCCATCCGGATCCGGCCATTCGCACCCTGGACGCCGTAGCCCATCAACGGCTTGGTCGCCGCGGCCGTCAGCGCAGCAGCCGAGATCTGTAGAAACTTGCGCCTGCTTTCCATGAACCTCTCTCCTTCGACTCGAGCACGCTGATTCCGGGGCGGAGCGTAGCCTACACCTGATAGAAGGGTCGCGCAATCAAGGACACGCGGTCTCGATCCTCGACACCTTCGGCGGGCAGCGGACGGGGGTCACGGAGTTATCTCTCCGTTATCTCGGGGCGCCCGGGCGGTCGTCGGCCTTGAGATCGCCGAGCGCGTACTGGATGCCGGCGAGCACGTGCTCGAGCATGGGTTTCATCGCGTAGACCCGTTCGTGGTGGCCGTGCGCCTCGTAGAAGATGCGGCCCCGGCCCTCCCGGCGAATCCAGCTCAAGGCGTAGTCCTTGTCGGATCGCGGATTGGGCTCCTTCGCCTTGTCCTCGGCGCTCATCTTGTCGTAATCGACGCTCTTGAGGACGTGCACGTTGGAGCGTGAGAAGGATTCCTGGTTGAAGGTATAGGTCTCGTCTTTGATCTCGAAGCTCTGTCCGTTGAACATGGCGGTCAACGGGCTCTTCGGGTCGTCGATCCTGACCGTGATCAACTGGGGATCGTTCCAGTGCCACTTGAAGTAGCCGCCGATGATCTTGTTCCATTCCGGCCAGAGTGGAACGCCGCCGGGGACGGCCGTGGGGGCGCCGACCCGCTCGCCGCAGGTGTTGCCGTGGTACGAATCGCTGGCGGCGTGGATGGCCGCGATGCCCTTGCCGCCGCGGATGAAGTGGAGCAACGCCGTGCGCCGCGCGGCGGTCGCCGCGGCGTCCGTCGGATCATCGAGGAAACAGCCGGTGGTATTGTCGAGGACGATCGCGTCGTACGGCGCGAGGTTCTGCGCGGTGATGTCGGCCGCGTCGTACGTGAGTGTGGTCGCCCAGGCACCCGTTTTCGTCCCCAGGGCTTCGACGGTTTGGGCCGCCAGCGGAATGGAGCTATGGACCCATCCTGCGGCGCGGGCCAAGACGAGGACCTTGCGTGGCCGGGCCGGTTTTGCCGGCGCCCTCGCCGGCAATGCCGTCATCATTTTTTCGACATCGCCCGGACACGCCGTGCGCGGGTTCGCGCTCCGTCCGCCGCACTCCGGCGCGGCCGGGGGTGTTTGCGGCCTCGCCGCAGCCTGCCGCGCTGACAGCGTTCCGAGCCCGCTGCCGAGCAGCAGAGCCATGCATGCGGCCGCCGCGACCGACGCCGAGTTCGTTCCCTGCATCTGACCTCCTGAGCTATTTCTCGAAAC
>JANPCT010000790.1:0-3506 GCA_031431095.1 Acidobacteriota bacterium
GCACTCGTTTCGAAGCGGGCTCACTGAGTGCGGCGCGCCGCGATCGTCGTCAACACATCGTTGGCGCCGACCACACGCTCAAGGTGCGGATACCGCAGCCCGCCGTGATAGTCCACCCTGACGATCTTGAAATAACCCGCATTGTCCACGATCAATTCCAGCGGCGTCTTGCTGTCCTGCGAGCCCGCAAGGGCGCGCATCAGTTCACCGGCAGAGAAGCGTCGCCCGTTGATCGCGACGATCTTCATGCCGTTCGAGATGCCCGCGGCATACGCCGGCCGGCCCTGCCACGCATTCGTCCACCGTACCGTCCGCGCCGACGTGAATGCCCAGCGATCCATACGCGTTCAGGCTGCCGTCGAGTGCCCACGGATCGGTGAAGATGTTGGGTTTCTCGTTGTAGACGAGCTTGAAGCCGCCGTTTTCGACACCGCCAAGAGGGATGTCGAGGCTCTTGGACTGCAATCGCTTTTCAAAGAACGCCTTCCAATCGTAGGCGGCCACGGTGTTCAGCGAGCGATAGACCTCATCCGCGTCGTACGCCTTCACCCACACTCTACCGTTGTCGTTCTGGCCGTGAAACAGCGCGCAGAAGTCGTCGAGCGTCTTGCGGCCGTTCGTCAACTTCCGGATCGTGACATCGGCTTCAAGCCAGATGAGCGTGCCCTCGTAATAGAAAGATGGCAAGCCGCCCGGCGTTTGGCGCCGCCAGCCGGTCCAGCCTCCGCCGGCGGTGTAGAGAAACGGCGCGGAATCGGCCGCGTCCTGCAGCGGCCGCCAGCTGCGGCCTGGTGCGCTCACGCCCATCGCATCCGCGGCAATTTCGTCGAACCATTCCTCGGGAGAGATCAATCCGGCGCGCGCCGCGAGCAGCTCGCCGTAGTAGTTGGTGAGGCCTTCGTAGACCCACAGGAGGTCGTCTTTCATCGGCTTTTCGTAGCCCCCGTTCACGAGGCCGGAAGGACGACGGGCTTTGCCGTTCCAGGAGTGAAAGAACTCGTGCGGCAGCAACAAGCTGCTCCGCTTCGCCGCATCGTCGTCAACGAACGTGTTTTCGGCGACGCGATCGTCAGCGCACTCGTGATGCTCGACGCCGAACGCGCCGAGATTGTCGCTGAGCGTGAGCAGCCAGTGATACTTCCGATAGTGGCCGACGCCGCCAAAGACAGCGCGCTCTTCGAGCACGATGCGCTTGTAGACGTCGATGCGCGACTGCGGAAACCGCAGCGCCCATTCGCTGTCGGCCACGACGTCGATGACGTGCTCACCCACCGGCGAATCCGCGGGCCATAGCGTGATGCTTCGGAAGTGCTCGCCGAGCAGCACCGGGTGGTCGTTGAGCATGTCGAGTGCAGTTGGTGCGTAGCGAATGGTGTCGCCGTCCACGGACGCGATGTCGAGCGACCCGCCGTGCTTCCACCCGGCCGGCGCCTTGAGCGTCGCCGTCACTGTGATGGACGACGGGTTCGCTCCCATGGGGTACAGGCCCACGGTGTACCAGTTGATGACGGCGATCTTCGCATTGGCGGAGGGCAACGACCCAAACGCGCCGCCGCTGGTCGGAATGACATAGTCGTACGTCGCGCTGATGGTCTTTACTCCGGCCGGAACCGTGATCGCAAACGCGTTCACCTCGACCAAGTCCCGCCGCCAGTCGATCTCCCTGGCGCCGGCGAAGATGTGAAGGCCCGTGAGATTCGCGATCGGCCCTGAGGCCATGTGCTCGCCAGGAATCCACTTTGGATAGAAGAGCGTCATGGCACCGACTCTGGCGGGCATTGTCACCGTTGCGTGCAGAATCTTCATCGGCGCATCGGAAGCGTCGACGTCGAGTGTCATCGTCGTGAGCGGGGCGCCGGCGGCCGCGGTCTGCCCGACAGCAATAGGTTGATGACTGGCGGTGATGATCCAGACTGCCACTCCCAGTGCTCTAATTTTCAGCAACGTTCTGCTCATGATCCTCCTCGGTCTGTTCCGAAGCCGAACGCTGATGTTAGCAGTGGCACGCCGCCGGACGGACCGGCTGCTGACTGTCACGGTCCGAAGGTGAAGTGCGTCTCGCCGCCCCAGAGGTAAGCAAGCCACGACGCCGCGAGGCCGACAGCGACAACTGCGCTGACGCACAGGGCGAGGGCTGGGGCGACGCGCCGGTCGAACTCGGGAACCCGCTCGGCGGGATAACGGGCCAGGAAGGTGCCGTAGGCGATCAAGGCCAGCAAGGCGCCCGCGGTCACGTCCAACACGTAGTGCTGCTTCGTGAACAGAGTTGAGAGGGCGACCAGTAGTCCAGATAGACACGCCATGATTCCCAGGCGGCGATGCACGCGGGAAACCGCCAGCGCCGACACGAGGGAATGCGCCACATGGAGTGAGGGGAAGCAGTTGTGCGGGGGGTCCGCTGAATAGAGTGCGCGCAGGCCCCACACCGCGAATCCTTCTCCAATCACCAGGTTGGGACGAGGTGCCTCAGTCGGATAGATGACGAAGAAGAACGCGTAAGCAATGATCCAGATCAGGAGGTAGGCATAAACCGTGCGCCGGATGAGCTCCTCCTGCCGGATGACAAAGACCGGAAGCAGGATCAAGAAAAAATACAGGGCTCCATAGACAATCGCCCAGAAGGGGACCAGCGGCCAGGCGCGATCGAGTGCCAGGTCGGGAACGTGTCTGATCCGGGGCGGAAAGAACGCCGGAATCAGGACATACAAAGGAACCAAGGCAAAGAGAACGACCATCGACGGCGGCACGCGATATGGCTGCGCCAGCGACCGTCTCACCATTCCCCAGGTGCCAGCGAGAACTGGTCCGCCTCGAGGCTCGTGCATCGCCTTATAGCTCATTCGTGTGGAGCCGCCTGACGTTCCGCTTCGGGCGCGCACGGCTTCAGGCGTGTCGCCTGCAACCGGTGGTCAGACCTGGCCGTCATGTAGCATTCATGCGGCAATAACAATAGGTGAATTTCTGGACTCCACCCGCAGGCGTGTGGTGTTCTTCTTTTTCTTGGCGAAGCAGAGTGAACGGAGCGCCGAACTCGGCGTGAAGCCTGTCTGCGCTGTAGCGCATGACTGGCAAGCCGCTGCAGTGCGTTGGGCCGTCTTCGGCAAACGTAGCCACAATTACGTGACCACCTGGCTTGACGGCATTTAGGACGGCTTCGATGTACGCCTGACGGTCTTCTGCTGACACCAGGAAGTGAAACACCGCGCGATCGTGCCAGAGGTCGTACGCATGAAAGGGGAGTTTCGCGGTCGTGATGTCGGCCTCGATCCACTGCACGCGAGTGGCGCGAGCGCCCAACCGCTTCTGCGCGGCGGCAAGCGCAGTTGCCGACATGTCGAGTACCGTGACCGCCGTGTATTCGGCTAGCAGGAGATCGTCGACGAGCGTCGAGGCACCGCCGCCAACATCGATGATCGGCGTGTTGGGCGGAACGCCTGTGCTTCGGATGAGGCGCAGGGACTGCTCCGCGTGCGTTTGATACCAGCTGACGCCTTCGGCTGGCTTGG
>JANPCT010000791.1:0-2039 GCA_031431095.1 Acidobacteriota bacterium
CGACGAGCGGCATGGGATCTGACGGCGTAATCCTGAGATTCGTGAGAAACGGCGCGATGACGCTGGCGAGCCGCGCCCAGCCGGCCCATCCCGCCGCCGCTCCGATGGCGACCGCCGCCACGACGAAGAGGCCGAGCGCGAGCATCGATTGACGATGGGCGACGCCGTAGGCGGTGAGGGCGTAGACGCCCACGGCACTCGCGACCAGTGCGACGACCGCGAAAATGCCGAGCAGCGTCTCGCCATACTGCAGCAGCGCGGTCTGACCGGCATTGAGATACGACTCGACGGTGCGAATCGACGCGACCGGGGTCGTGGCGTCGACCGTGCCGACCTGCGCGCGGACCGCATCGCCGAGCGCGAGCGGATCGCCCGGCGTACGAACGATGAACGACATCACCGTGCGCCGGCCTTCGAGCGAGGCGCGCTGCTCGGTCGCCTGCTGCCGGTGGAGCACGTAGATCAGCGGCGGGACTTCCGACGCGCCACGGAATGGGATCGTGTCAGCCACCAGGCCGACGACTTCGCGCGCAGCTTCCTCGTCATTCGGGGAGAAGGTCAGCGTCAGTCGCTGCCCGATGGGATCGCGGTCGGGCCACTGCTGCTTCGCCAGCGTTTCGTTCACCAGAACCACCCACGGCGAGTCGGGCTGATCGGTTGCCGAGAAATCCCGACCACGAACGACGCGAATCCCCACCGTGTTGAAGTAGTTTTCGGTGACGGCCAGGTACTGCGCCGCAACCTGGTTGTCGGGCGTGTGTTCGAAGTCCCCGATCCAGAACTGCACGAACGGGTTCGCGGCGAACGGGTGAGAGCCCACGCCCGCCGCCTGGACGACACCCGGCATCGTCTGCAGGGCCGCGCGAATGCGATCGTAGAGGGCCCCGCCGGCGGGGCTGAACTCGGCGATCTCGGCGCTCCCGGTCCCGGAGATGTTTCGCGTGACGTACGGCTCGCGCGGCAGGTGGACATCGATGCTCAAGAGCCCCGAAGGATTGATGCCCACGTCGCGACCACGGAGATCACCAACCGCTCGCATCGCAAGACTGGTCGCGGCGATGGTCACGAACGTCAGCGAGACCTGGACGGCGACGAGTGCCACGAGCGCGATCGCGCCTAGCCACCCCGTTGTCGCGGTGTCGGTCCTCGAGGCTCGTGACGCCGGCAGGCTCCCGACTGCCAGCGTGACAAGGACGACGAGGACGACAGTGAACGCGACCACGGCGGCGTCGAACCCGACCTCAGCGAGACGCGGGATCGCGGTCGGGGTGATGTCACGGAGCGCCGGGAGTCCCCACGCCACGACAGCAGCGCCGATCGCGCCGCCAGCGAGCGCGAGCAGCAAACTTTCGGCGAGCACGACGCCCGGACGGAGCTGAGTCGAGGCGAGCACCGCGGACCGTTCGCCCAGAATCGTGCGCGCGCGCAGCAGCACCGCCACGCTCACACAGACAAAGAGCAACATCACTCCGACGGCCAGCTGCACCATCTTGAACGGCTGTCGCATCCCGCCGAAACGTGCCTCGCGCCATGGCGTGAGCTCGACGGTCCAGCCCTTGTCACGGTTCGGGTACTTCTGCGCGTACTCGTCGAGTGCGACCTTCACCGCGGCCTGGGCCTCAGCCATCGAGACTCCCGGCTTCAAGCGGCCGATGGCGCGAAGGTTGTGCTGAAATTCCTGTCCGGGGGGCGGTTCGAAGCCGAACGCGAACCAGGCGTCGGAAGAATTGTCGAGGAGACCGAAGCCCTCCGGCATGACCCCAATGATCTGGGTTGGTTGGCCATCGATCTGCACCGTCTGTCCGACGACGTCCGAACGGCCGGCAAACCGTCGCTGCCACACCGGATAGCTGAGCACTGTGGTGGCTGTGCCGCTGGCCCCCTCATCGGCGGCACCCGGGAGCCTGCCGAGTAGTGGTTCCGCGCCAAGCGCCGCGAGGCCGGTCGCCGAAATCCGGTGCCCGTCCAGTCGTTCCGCGGCGCCTCCGGCGTCGCCCGCGAGGTTGGCCGCCCGCCCCGCGTCGAAGGCGCCAACAGCT
>JANPCT010000792.1:0-2738 GCA_031431095.1 Acidobacteriota bacterium
GATCGCGCCGCAGATGTTCGTCCTTGGGGACTCCCGCGGCGCAGCTCGAAAGATGACGAGGGCGGAGCGTGCGGCACGCCCGCCCTCGGCCACGGAACGGGCGGTGCTGCGGCTTCTTCCTTACGCGCCCTCAGAAATGTATTACCGGGCCGCAAAGAACGGTCTCGTGCCCACCGACAGCCTGCTGCCGCTTGCCGGCCTCGCCCTGGCAGCGCTCGGGATGCACGTGGCCGGATATGCGGCATATCGCCGGGTCCTCGACCTCCCCGCTAGCCAGAGCATCAGGCGCGCCGGCTCTCTGGGCGGCCTGTGGAATCGCGTGATACCCGGCCTGTCCCCCGCCGCATCCGCGGTGGCCTTCACGCAACTGCGCCTGGCGCTGCGCTCTCCACGCGGCCGCGCCACCATCGGCTCACCATTGCTGATGCCGATCATGCTTGCCGGGCTCGGGTACCAGCGCGGCGGACTTCCCAGCCTCGGTATGCAGGGCCACTACGGGCTCGGTCTCGCCGCGATCGGTTCTTTTTCCGCCATCCTCGGGCTGCTGCCGATCTCGATGAACCAGTTCGCCATCGACAAGGCCGGGTTCACACGCGTCATGCTGTCGCCCGTCTCGATCGGAGAGCTCGTTGCGGGCAAGGCCGTCGGCAACGCCTTCATCGTCGCGGGCCCGATTTGCTTTTGCATGCTGCTGTCGGCGTTCATCCAGCCCGGCGGAGGCGCGTCCCTCTGGTTCGCATTGGCGCTGGCGCTGATCGCGACCTTCGTCCTGATGTCGCCGGCGGCGGCCGCGCTGTCGGCAATCTTTCCAAAAGCCGTCGACCTCAACAGCATCGGCAGCGCCAGCAACGCGCACCAGGGTGCGGCGATGCTCGGCATGCTCGCGTTCGTGCTGTCCGCCGCGCCATCCGTGCTGCTGGTGTTCGCGGCAGCCAAGGTTCTTCGCCGCGTCGAGCTCCTGCCCCTCTTCCTTCTCGCGTGGTGTGTCACTGCGTGTGTCGTCTCGTACCTGCTGTTCATTCCTGTCCGCCGGCTGGTCGCAAGCCGTTGCGAGACACTCGCGCAGTACCACTAGCCCAGGCAGTTCCGCCGCTAACAATGTGGCGCGGATTACCACCTCCGGAATGGCAGTCGCCTCGATCGCGATTGAGCGCGCTTACACGCGCGGCGTCGGCGCTGCGGGGATCTCGTCCGGACGATGTCGCCGGATGCGCGCGTTCGCCGCGGTCACTTCCACGCCGTACAACAGCAGCACCGCAGAAATGTAGATCCACAGCAGGAACACGACCACGGCGGCAATCGAGCCGTGCACGTTGCTGAATCGGGTGAGGTCCTTGACGTACCAGGAGAAGGCGACGAGCGCCCCACGCCACGCCAGCCCCGTCACCACTGCGCCGTCCCAGACGTCGCGGAACCGCACCTTGGCGTTCGGGACGAAGTAGAAGATCAGGCCGACCACGGCAATGAACACCGCGGTCGTCGCCCACCGGATCGCGAAGTGATGCAGAACGGCGAGCTGCGGCGCCCGCACCGCCACCACCGCAAACCAGCGCGCTTCGAAGACGTTGACAGCGCTGACGAGGAGCAGCCCCGCCAGTAGCAGGACGCTGGCAGCGACCAGCATCGTGAAGGAGATCAGCTTGTGCTTCAGATAGCTGGGCTGTTTTTCGACACCCCAGGCGTGATTGACGGAAGAAGTAATGGCGCCGAACACCCCCATCGACGCCCAGATGGTCAGCAGGCTGCCGGCGACGCCCAACTGCACTCGCGCCGACTGAAGCGAGTCCATTTGCGTCGTGACGAACTCGAACTGGCGGGGAAAGTACCGCAGGATGAATTCGAGAATGGCGGAGCGATCGGCCGGGTTGGCAGTCACGCTGCCCAGCACAGAGAAGATCAACAGCAGGAACGGGAATAACGACAGCAGGGCGTAGTAGGCGATTGAGGACGCGAAGGTCAGGTCGTCGCTGTTATAGACACCCTGAACGCCTCGCCCCAAGGCGAGCCCCGTGAGGCGGATCTCGGCGAGGATCCGGAGCGCCACGCGGCGCGGGCGAGTCACGGCCTCAGTTTATCGCCTTAGCGTGTCCGGCTGGCTGCGGCGTCGATGCCGCCTGCACGAGCGGCGCCGGCATCGTGCCACGCCTCGCGAACGGTACTCGAGGCCCAGACCGCCAGGGGTCCGGTGGCGTACTGGCGGGCCATCTGCCAGACCATCCGCCGGAGCTTCGGCGTTCTAACGATGTAAGCCGCGGCCCCGAGGACCGCGGCTGCCATCACAACATTCGCCGCGTTGCGCGCCTGTTGGTCGGTCACGTTACGCGCCGTATGCGCCGCCGGGCGTCGTCGTGCTGCCCGAATCGGACACGCCGCTGGTGCGGGTCGTTCCCGCGGTGCCGGCGCCGGTCGAACCGGAGGTGCCCTGCGCGGCCATGCCGCTGACGCTCGAGCGCGCCTTGTCGTAGGCCTCGCGCCCGCGGTCGACGATCTGGCTCACCTTCTCAGTGGCCTGCTGATACGACTGATCCGCCACATCGCGGAGCTTGCCGGTCTGATCGGCCAACTGGGTGCCGAGCTGCGAGCGCAGCTCGGATCCCGCTTTGGGCGCGAACAGCATGCCCAGGCCGGCGCCGAGCACGGTGCCGGCGAGCAGCCCCATCAGAAACGAACCGCCGCCCTCTTCCCTTTCGAACCGATCGTATTCGTATGCCACTATGTCCTCCTCGTTTACGCGTGTG
>JANPCT010000793.1:0-2503 GCA_031431095.1 Acidobacteriota bacterium
CAGCCGTGGCGCGCGACAACCTGTCGGCCACTACGAATAGTCGAACGACCCGAATGCGGCGTACTGGCCCGAGTGGTCGTACTCGACGCTGCCGCCGACCCGAAACACCTTCGACGCGGCCATGCTGCCGCGTTTCACGACGAGCCCCTCTGGCAGCACTACCTCGGGATGCACCTCCGCCTGGGTGACGGGATTACGGATCGTCTGTAATTCCAGCTCGATCAGCTCGCCGATCTTCGCGTGTGACTGATGGTCGGCCATGTGGACTTCGAACCGCGCACGATCCGGTTCGGCGAGCTGATATGTCTTCGCGAAGAGACCCCACGGTCCGCCGAGCTCGCCTCGCACGACGCTCGTCAGCGCGTTCCGCTGCGCGTCGCTGGCGCGGTCGTCCACGTACGCTGCGGCGCGGCCGCCTCCCTCGTGAATCGCGCCCGGCCAGTCCGCGAACAGCGCCAGGCCGAGACCATCCAGGTTGACGTCCTTGACGTGACCCTGATCAATCATCCAGATCCAGCCGCCTTCGCAGTCGCCCCGGCTGGGCCGCGCGTTGAAGTTGCAAGGGCAGCCCCAATCGCAGTTGCAGGCGATCAGGACCTTACCATTCAGCCGCCACGCCGCCATCGAACCTCCATGGCAATAGTGTTCTCGCATACTGCTGCGCGCGGCGCGCCGAGTCAAGCCCGGCTACAATCCGCCATCGTCCATGCGCCGCGGCGTGCTGCTCATGGCCGTGGCCGGCTGAAGCGGGACATCATGGTCTCGAGTAATTGGCTGGACGCCATCAGGTCGAGCCCTTGAGCGCGGTCATGAGGCCGCGGGCGGCCGCGGTGTCGCGGTAGGTCGCGTCGCGGAACCCGGCGTCGGTCAGGTAACCCTCCATCTCGCGCACGGAGTAGCAGCGCCCTTCGCAGGCGTGCATCAGCAGGACCGAGTACTCCGCGACGTGCAGCGGCCCGTCTTTCGCGGCGTTCAAGAAGGCATCGTGAATCATGATGAGGCCGCCGGGCGGAAGCGCCGCGAAGGACTTGGCGATCAGCTGCCGCACCACCGGCTCGTCCCAGTCGTGCAGGACGTTCGAGTACAGGTGCACGTCGGCGTCCCTCGGGAGCGAGCCGTCGAGCATGTCGCCCGCCACAACAGCCACGTTCGCCGCGCAGCCCCGGCTCGCGATGGCGCCTGCCGCGATCCGATCCACCGGAGGTTTTTCGAACACCGTGGCGGCGAGGTGCGGATGATGGGTCACGAGCGAACAGGCGTAGACGCCCGACCCGCCGGCGATGTCGAGCAGGTGCCGCCGTCGTGACAAGTCGATCGATTTCGCGACGGCCTGCGCGAGGTAGACGCCGCGACAGTCCATCGCCGCGGTGAATTGCGCGGCGAACTCGTCCGTCTCCATCGCGAGGTGCCAGTCTTTTCCGTCCTTCCTGCCGCCCCAGTTCGCCGGCTTGCCGGTCCGCAGGACTCGCAACAGATCGAGCGCGACGGGTCGATCCTTCAGCGACTCGTAGTAGGGCCCGAGAAACCACGGCGACGTCTTCACCAGGTGCTCTCTTGCCGTGGGCGTCAGATGGAATGCGTGCTGCCGCTCCTCGACGAGTCCCATCGCGATCAGCAGCGTCAGCATCACGCCCGTCGGGCGGTCCGCCGTGCCGAAGGCGCGACAGATGTCCTCTTTCGTCGCGGCGTTCTCCGCCAGCCACGAAAACAGATCGAGGTGGACGATCGCGGTCAGCAGCATGTCGGCCGCGTAGATGCCGTCGCGGGCGCGGTAAATCTCTACGGGGTCGGTTGCAGGCACCGTGCGAAGATCGAACATCATTCCGTAAGACGATAACCCGCCTCGCTGTCGCAGTCGATGCCGCGCCCGCGATACGCTTGGAGGATGCCCGCTTCACTCGAACTCGGTCTGGATACGTTCGGTGACGTCACCGTGGAGGCCGGGGGCACGCTCGTCGCGGACGCACAGGCAATCAGAAACGTCGTCGAACAAGCGGCGCTGGCGGACCGCGTCGGCGTGGACGTGTTCGGCGTCGGCGAACATCATCGGCCCGACTTCTCCGTTTCGGCGCCCGAAGTCGTACTCGGTGCGATCGCCGGACAGACGGCACGGATCAAGCTCGGCTCCGCCGTCACAGTGCTGAGCACCGACGATCCCGTCCGGATCTTCCAGCGCTTTTCCACGTTGAACGCCGTGTCGACCGGACGCGCGGAAGTGATCCTCGGCCGCGGCTCGTTCACAGAGTCGTATACCCTCTTCGGCTTCGATTTGAATCGCTATGACGAGTGGTTCGAGGACAAGCTCGCGCTGTTCGCCGAACTGCTGAAGAACGGTCCGGTTACCTGGACCGGCACGACGAGGACGGCGCTGACGAACCAGATGATCTACCCGCGAATCGAATCCGGCCGGCTGGCCGCCTGGGTCGGTGTCGGCGGCAGTCCGGAATCCGTGGTGCGCGCGGCACGATACGGCCTGCCGCTGACGCTGGCGATCATCGGCGGC
>JANPCT010000794.1:0-1572 GCA_031431095.1 Acidobacteriota bacterium
CTCGTACCATGAATCCGGCCCGGGGCTGATGTCCTGGCGGCGATACCCGAACAGTGTCTCGAACGCCTCGTTCCACCACAGGATACCGCCCACGAGGTCCCAGTCCCACACGGCGTCGTTCGTGGCGCGGGAAGCGAGTTCGAACCGCTCGGTGGCAATCCGCACCGCATCTTCACCCGCTTTGCGAGTCGTTACGTCACGGACGAACGCGGTGAACAGCCAATCGTCGTCGACGCGCGTCGCAGTCACCGTAAGCTCGACCGGGAATTCCCGGCCATCGCGGTTGATCACGACTGTGTTGGGATACCGGGGTGCCAGCCGGCGGAATTCGGCATCTATCAGGCGGAACCGGCGGACCATGTTCTCCGCGGCCTCGTGCGGGCGATTCCTCAGCCTGATGTGCTTCTCGATGGTATCGGTGCTGGACGTGAGGACGATGATGCGGTCCGGGCTCCAGGAGTCGCCGATCGCGAGGACAGCGCGGAGCTGCGCGTGATACTGCTCCGGGTACTCCGCAATGTGGGCTTCGAGCGTGATGCGCGCGCCCTCGAAGAAGATGACCTTTCCGGGTCCGTCACTGCCGGCGCCGTCACGATAATTCGCATCGTAGAGCGCCCCGAAGTAGGCGGTCACCCCCACGGGATTTCTCTGCGTCTCGATGTCCTCGAGCACGCGCGGATCCCAGACACCCTTCTCCCCTTCGCCGTACGACCCGTTATGGTACAGGTCGCCCAGCTGCCGGACGAGCGTGCTCTTTCCGATGCCAGGGCCTCCCACGATCGCCACCCGCATAGGCATAAGGATAGTGCCTGTGATGAAATCGCGCTCGTGAAGCCTTGGGAGTTGCTCGGGCAAACGCAGGCTCCGGACGGCAGCGACTTGTCGCTGACGCTGCGCGGTGGCGAGTACGTCATCCTGGCGAACGGCAAGAGCCTGATGTCGAGCCGCATGCACGGCTCGGAGGAGGCCCTCGCGACGTCGGCCTGCGCGCGCCTGCGCAGCCGTTCGCTACCGCGTGTGCTGGTTGGCGGCCTGGGGATGGGATTCACCTTGCGGGCGACACTCGATCACCTTCCCGCGGACGCCGCCGTCGTCGTCGCGGAACTGCTGCCGGCTGTCGTGGAGTGGAACAGAGGTCCGCTGGGCCCGCTGGCGAACCACCCGTTGAAAGATCGGCGCGTACGCGTCGAGCCGGGCGACGTCGGCGTCGCGATTCGAGCCGCGTCGAATGCGTACGACGCCATCCTGCTGGACGTGGACAACGGGCCGTCCGCATTTGCCACCGCCGGCAACGCTTCGCTGTACGACGACGCCGGACTCGCGGCGGCCCACGCTGCGCTGAACGACACCGGCGTCCTCGCGATATGGTCGGCGCGCGAGGATCGCCGGTTCGAGCAGCGGCTGCGCTACGCCGGGTTCACGGTGCAGGTCGAACGCGTGCGCGCGCGCCTGAAGAAAGGCGGTCCGCGTCACGTGATTTTTTTGGGACTGAAAGAGACCTAGTGCTCAGATCGCGACTACCTCGGCATTCGTCATACCATCTGGCTCGGTGAAGGATGCGTCGGCGACGAT
>JANPCT010000795.1:0-1521 GCA_031431095.1 Acidobacteriota bacterium
ATGGTGACGGTCTTCCTGTTGGAAGGATAACATGTTTCACGGCTGTCGTGCGGCGGGGTCTTGAGGAGGTCCAGGTCGGGGCTTCGATGCAGGCGCAGGGCACGCGGCCGTCAACTCGAAGTCACGCCTGTCGATCGCGCCGCAACCATCGAGGGGGATAGGCAGACCATTGCCGCGACCGTGTCCATCCTGCTCCATAACGCCTTCAAGTTCACCCGCAAGCGCGGCAACGTATCCCTTACGACCAAGGCGACCAAGGCGACCAACGACCATGTCCTTTTCGCGGTCGAGGACGAGTGCGGTGGGCTCCCACCGGGAAAATCCGAAGTTGTGTTCCGTCCGTTCGAGCAGCGCGGCACCGATCGCAGCGGAGCGGGACTGGGGCTCGCCATCTGCCTCAAGGCTGCCCAGGCGAACGACGGCGAGATCCTCGTGCGAGATCGTCCAGGCAAGGGCTGCATCTTCACCCTCGACTTGCCGAGAAGGCCGCCAGTTACCACCGCCCGACGGATGGCCGAACGTCAGCCCGAGTGTACGATAGGTTAGTAGAGCATCGCGATCGCCCACAACATCGCCGATTCGCCTCCGCATGATAACTTGCGCCCTTGGGGAATGAAAAGCAATGTCGGACGTAGATCGCTCCCAAGCAGAGCTGCTCGATTTCGTTGACACGGCGGCGATCGGTCTACACTGGGTGACTGCCGACGGGACAATTCGTTGGGCGAACCCCGCCGACTACGAGCCACTTGGCTATGCGGCGGATGAGTACATCGGCCACAACATCGCCGAGTTCCATGCCGACGCCGACGTGATCGCCGACATCCTTCGCCGTCTCTCGGCGGGGGAGCGGTTGCGCGACTACGAAGCGCGCCTTCGGTGCAAGGACGGATCGACCCGCACGGTCAGCATCACGTCCAGCGTGAAGTTCGACGAGGCTGGCAACTTCCTTCACACCCGCTGCATCACAGTGGACGTGACCAACAGCCGCCCGCATGGAGCGGCAGAACACCAGGTAGAGGCGCTCTGTCGGGAAGTCGAGCGGCTCTCATTGCTCGCGTCGAACGAGCGCGGCCTCGTCGAATCGATCCTGAGCGTGAGCCCGTATGGGATCATCGTGTGCGACAGCGAGGGCAAGCTCACCCTCCACAACAAGGCTGCGGAGAGCATCTGGGCTGGAAGCGCAAGCGCGGACGACATCGCGGGCTGGGGCAAGTATCGCGGCTTTCATCCCGATGGTCGCCCCTTCGAGGGCGGCGACTGGGCAATGGCGCGATGCCTCAAGAACGGGGAAGTCGTCCAGCCTTCGCAGACGCCAATTCTGCGCTTCGATGACTCGCCCGGCGTCCTCCTTGGGGGGGCCGCACCCATACGCGGCCCAGCCGGAGAGATTCAAGGCGCCGTCTCGATCTTTGCTGACGTGACCGACTTCGTGAAGGCAGAGGAAGCGGTTCGCCTCGGTGCGGCCCGCTACCTCACCACCCTGCGAAGCATCGGAGATGCCGTCATCGCCACCGACGCCGA
>JANPCT010000796.1:0-5357 GCA_031431095.1 Acidobacteriota bacterium
CTGTTCGAAGCGCAGGGCGACGAGGTTTTTCCCATCGCCCACGCCGCCCTCGACATCGTCGATGCGCGGTCGGTCGAGCGGCTGGTCCTCGAGCTGCGGCCCGACGCGATCATCAACTGCGCGGCGTTCAACGACGTGGACGCGGCCGAGAGTGACGCGCCGTCAGCGCTGGCGGTGAATGCGTTCGGCGTGCTGGCGCTGGCCCATGCGGCGCAACGCGCGGGCGCCAGCCTCGTGCACTACAGCACGGACTTCGTGTTCGACGGCGAGGCAACGCGTCCGTACGTGGAGGAGGACTCGCCCAACCCGCGGAGCGTCTACGCGTTGTCCAAGCTGCTCGGCGAATGGTTTGCCGCGGACGCGCCGCGGCATTACGTGCTGCGGGTCGAGAGCCTGTTCGGCCATGCGGGCGCCGCCGGCACGAGGCGCGGCAGCCTGGGAACGATCGTCGATCGGATTCGCGCGGGAGAGACCGTACCGGTGTTCGTCGATCGCACCGTCTCGCCGAGCTTTACCGCGGATGTTGCCGCCGCGACGCGACAGGTGCTTCTCTCGTCGCCGCCGGCGGGGACCTATCACTGCGTCAACGACGGCGCCGCGAGTTGGCAAGAGGTTGCAGAGGAAGCGGCGCGCCTGGTGG
The DNA here is from genome assembly GCA_031431095.1 of Acidobacteriota bacterium. Classification (GTDB taxonomy): domain Bacteria; phylum Acidobacteriota; class Vicinamibacteria; order Vicinamibacterales; family 2-12-FULL-66-21; genus JAICSD01. Next base: position 641 of record JANPCT010000796.1, read on the forward strand.
GGAAGCCGCTGCGCCTCCTCCCGCTGACGCTTGCCACGGCGTCGCTCAAAGCGGCGCGCCCGCGGTACTGCGCGCTCTCGCCGGCCCGGCTCGCATCGCTGGGGATCGTGATGCCGCCGTGGCAGGATGCGCTGGCGCGGTTTCTGGCTGCGCCGGCCGGCGGGCAAGGGTCCTGAGTCGACCGCAAGGACCGCCCGCGTCGAAGGGGCGGCGCTGAGCCGACGGGAATATCAGCCGCACGACTCGAAGCCATCCTCGCTCAAAGCCGCTGCCCTTACGAGAGCGCGTCCTCGACCAGCCGCGCCACTCGCGCGCCGATCGCGAGGCAACTGGTGAGCCCGGGGGAGTCGATCCCCGCCGCATGGATCAACGCCGGCTGCCGCAGATCGCGGCGGATGAGGAAGTCGGCGAAGCTTTCTTCCGGAGGGTGGAGCTTGGCGCGAATGCCGGTGCCGGCGGGGCGCAGATCCTCGAGCGTCAGCCCAGGCAGCAGCCGCTGGCCTGGAGCGAGGAACGACTCGATCGGCAGCCGCTCATCCTCGTAGTCTTCTTTTCCCGCCTGGTAACGGATGGTGGGCCCGAGCAGCACGGTGCCGTCGGAGGTCCGCGTCAGGTGCACGCCGAGGCCATGCCCCGATGCGTGCGGCAGGGGATAGACCAGTCCATTGATCATGCCGCGGCGCGAGGGACGCAGCGCCGCGTACTCACCACGGCACGGATAGATGGTGAAGCTCTCGCCTCCGAGCCGCGTGGAAATCTCGTCGGCGTACAGCCCGGCGGCGTTCACGACCACCGATGCGGCGACGGTTTCATGCGCGGTGCGGAGCTCGTAGGCGTCGCCCGCCCATTCGCCGCCGGCGAGCGCCGCGTTCAGCAGCGGCATCGCGCCTGACGCTTCCGCGGCGCGGCGCAACGCGAGCACGAGGGTCGAGGCGTCCAGCCGGCCGCTGTCGGGAGACCATAACGCCGCGACCCCGCCGACGTGCGGCTCGCGCTCCGCGATGAACGCGCGATCGACGACCTCGAGTCCGAGCACGCCGTTGCCGGTACCGACACGATGCAGTGATTCGATGATCGGGATCTCGTCGTCGTCAACCGCGACGATGAGCTTGCCGCAGCGCTCGTGCGGGACGCCGTGCGCGGCGCAGAACTCGTACATCCGGGCCGCGCCCTCGACGCACAGCTCCGCTTTGAGCGAACCGGCGGGATAGTAGATGCCGGCGTGGATGACGCCGCTATTGTGGGTGCTGGTCTCCATGCCAGCTCGCGGATGGCGTTCCAGCACCGCGACGCTCCGGCCGTTCGCCGCGATCGCGGCGGCGGCGGCGAGTCCGACGACCCCCGCCCCGATCACCACCGCATCCACCCTGGTGTCGGCTGACGCGCCCGTCATGCGCGCCCGCCCTGGTCAACCGCCTCAGCGCTGAATGCCGCGCGCGATGGGAACGTCGCCGGCCAGACCCCAGTCGAACGTCCCGAAATTGCGGACCGTCCACCGCCCCAGCGCCGCGGAGTAGACGATGGCATCCGCGCGTCCATCACCGTTGTAGTCCGCGGCGAGCGGCACGTCACCGGCTGCGCCGAAGACGAACGATGTCGCGGTGCTCCACCGCGTCGAGCTGTTGAGCACATACCACTTCTGCTCCGACGGCCTGTAGAGGGCCGGATCGACCTGTCCGTCGCCGTCGAAATCCGCGGCCACCGGCTTGTCGCCGCTGAGGCCCCACTGTGTGTCGCGCGCGATACCGGTAACAAGAGAATAAATGTACCACTTCCCCTCGGTCGGACGGAAGACCGCGAGGTCGGCGGCGCCGTCGCCGTCGTAATCGCCGGGCATCGGCCTATCGGCGGCCAGGCCCCAGCGATACGACGTCCACGATCCATCCTTGGAGTAGCGCACGTACCATTTCCCTTCGGACGGCCGGAACACCGCGACGTCTGCCAGGCCGTCGCCATCGTAGTCCGCCGGCACCGGCACGTCGCCCGCGAGTCCCCAGTCGAGCACGTCATAGGACGCGAATTCGGTGGAGGAGAGGAGCCGGAACCAACGCCCCGCGGATGGGCGGTAGATCGCGACGTCGACACGGCCATCGCCGTCGTAGTCCGCCGGCACCGGCATGTCGCCGGCGATGCCCCAGTCGCGCACGATCGATCCGCCCGCGGTGCGCACGTACCAGCGGCCGGTGCCCGGACGATAGACGATGGCGTCGGCGCGGCGATCGCCGTCGACGTCGCCGCCAGGCGTGGAGAGCACGAAGTTCATCATGTTCGCGGGAGCGGCGTCGATCTCTCCGAAAAGGATCGATGATGTCGCGCCCGTCAGCGTGCTGGAGACAAAGAATTCCGCCGTCGAGGGACGGAACAGGACGAGATCGGCGACACCGTCGGCGTCGGCGTCCATCGGCACAGGGAACATCGCGCTGGCGCCGTACTGCCGGTCGAACTGATCCTTCACGTACCACGTCCCCGTTGACGGGCGGTAGACCGCGATGTCGACGACTCCATCGCCGTTGTAGTCCGCGGGGACGGGAATGTCTCCGGTCACGCCGAACCTGACGCTGCTCATGCCGCGGACGAACCACGTGCCGGTGGCGCGGCGATACACCGCATAGTCGGTCTTGCCGTCGCCGTCGTAGTCGCCGGGAACGGGCACGTCGCCGGGACGTCCCCATTCGACGCCGGGCAGTCCGCTCGCGTACCAGGTGCCCGTCGAGGGTCGAAACACCGCGAAGAGGGCGCGCCGCCCGCCGTCGTAATCTCCGGGGACGGGAATGTCGCCGGGGCGGCCGTACACCTGCGGCGAGCCGCCGAGCACGATCCAGGCGCCGGTCGAGGGTCGATAGACGGCCGGATCGAGACGGCCGTCACCGTTGTAGTCGGCAGCGACCGGCATGTCGCCGGGCTGCCCGAGCGTCAACGGTGCGCGACCCTGAATCGACCATCGTCCCGCCGAATTGAATGTCGCGAAATCGGTGATGCCGTCCCCGGTGAAGTCGAGGACGGCCGGCTCGGCATGCGCCACGCCCGACACTTCGCCGGAGGGCGTGCTCGAGACGCCGTAAACCGAATAGGCGCAGACGGCGACGTAGTAGCGCTGTCCTGGCAGCAGTCCGGTCAAATGAAAGTTGGTCGAGAGCCCCGCGTCGGCGACATTCGTGTAGTTGCCGGGGGACGTACCCCACACCACGTTGTAGCCGGCAACCTGCTCGGTGCTTGGATCCCACGCCAGCGTGAGCGCGCCGGCGTGCACGGTTCGCGGCGCCAGGAACGTGGCACAGAGCAACAGGAGAGGCATCAGGTATCGCTTCATCGCACCCCAGACATCTCAACAAGCATGCCCGGGCAAACTGCGTCGGAACAGGCCTGAAAACCTGCGAACGGGAGCGTTCGGCGCGGCAAACCTTACGGATTTGTGAGGGGATCGACAGAATGAGAAGGGCCCTGCACACGTGTGCAGGGCCGGGCGTATCAGCGCCTGAAAGCGGGTTCAGCGCTTGAGGAGCACGACGTCCGAGGGCAGACCCCAGTCGGTCGTCGAGTAGCTGTTCGTCGTCAGGTTGAGGACGAACCAGCGTCCGATCGAGGGACGGTAGACGACGACTTCCGTGCGGCCGTCGCCGTCGAAGTCCGCGGCCGTCGGGATGTCGCCGGGCGCGCCCCAGCCGACGACCTTCATCGAAAGCGTAGCGCTGCGACGAATCGTCCATTCTCCAGTGGCGGAACGATACGTGGCCGCGTCGGCGATGCCGTCGCCGTCGATGTCCACTGCGACGGGCACGTCACCGGCGGCGCTGTCGATGAAATCGCTCGCACCGTCGCGCAGGCGGTAGTTGATGTACCAACGTCCGGTGGACGGGCGGTAGACGACGGGATCGTCGTAACCGTCGCCGTCGAAATCGGCCGCCAGCGGAATGTCGCCGGGCAGCCCCCACGCGAAGTAGTCGGAGGTGGCGAAGTTGGTGGACGACTGCTTGATGAACCAGTTGCCGGTCGAAGGCCTGAACAGCGCGAGGTCCGCCTTGCCGTCGCCATCGTAGTCGCCAACAACTGGAATGTCGCCCGGCGCGCCCCACGGCTCGGAGACGGTGTAGGTGGTGAAGTTGGACGAAGACGGCGACACGTACCAGACGCCCGTGGACGGGCGCCACACCGCCACGTCGATGCGTCCGTCGCCGTCGTAGTCTCCCGACACCGGCGTGTCGCTCGCGGCGCCGAAGGCGGCGTTGACATTGTTCTTGCCGGCGGAGCTGCGGAAGAAAAATTCGCTCGACGAGGCGCGATGGACGGCGACGTCGGCGCGGCGGTCGCCGTCGGCGTCGCCGAAGACGCCGATCTGCATTGCGGCCGCGACGGGGATGTCGCCGCCGGCGCCGACGGTCGTCTCGGTGTAGGTCCCGGTGTTGCCGTCCATGACGAACCAGGTCGCGTCGCTGCGGCGGAACATGATCAATTCCGCCTTGCCGTCGCCGGTGACGTCGAGTGCCAGCGGCGTCATTCCGGGGCCGCCGAAGTTGCGCATGAACATCCCCTTGACCCACCACGTGCGCGTCGAGGGGCGATAGATGGCGAAGTCGGTGGTCTTGTTGCCGTCGTAGTCCGCGGGGACGGGGATGTCCCCAGCCTTGCCCCACTCGGCGCCGGCCTGCCCGTTGACGAACCATTGACCGGTGGCGCGGCGGAACACCGCCACGTCGGCGCGGCCATCGCCGTTGTAGTC
>JANPCT010000797.1:0-3169 GCA_031431095.1 Acidobacteriota bacterium
AAGACGGATTTCCTGGCACCGGAGATCGACGCGGTCAAGGCGTATCTCGGCCGCGGCGGCAAGGTGCTGGTGATGCTCGACCCGGTCCTCAAGGCCGACCAGCCGCAACTGACGGCGCTGCAGGGCCTGCTGAAGGAGTGGGGGATTTCCGCCGACGACGACATCGTGCTCGACGTCAGCGGGATGGGACGCCTCCTGGGGACCGATGAATCGGTGCCGGTCGCGGTGAGTTATCCGGCGCACCCGATCACCGACGGTTTCCAGAATGTGATGACCGCCTACCCGCTGGCGCGATCGATGACGCCGGTCGAGGGGGGCGTCAACGGCCACACCGCGCAGCGCGTCGTCGAGACCAGCCGGAACAGCTGGGGGGAGACCAATCTCAAGAGCCTCTCCGGCGGCCAGCCCGCGAAGTTGGACGACGACGACAAGAAGGGTCCCGTCCCGATTGCGGCGGCGGTGGCCGCAGCCGCTACCGCGACTCCGGCGGTAGCGCCGAAAGAAGCCAAGAAGGACGGCGAGGAGCCGAAGACCGCAGAGACGCGCCTGGTGGCGTTCGGCGACTCTGACTTCGCCACCAACGGCGCCCTTGGCGCCGGCGGCAATCGCGACCTGTTCCTGAACACGATCAACTGGCTGGCGCAGCAGGAGAACCTGATCGCTATCCGCGCGCGCGACCCGGAAGACCGCCGGGTCACGCTGACGGCGGATCAGCAGCGGCGCATCTTCTACCTGACGGTGCTGATCGTGCCGGGCCTGGTGCTGCTGGCGGGCGTCCAGACCTGGTGGCGGAGACGGTAGATGAAAGGTCTGCGCTCGTTCCTCGTCCTGCTCGTCGTCGCGGCGGCACTCGGCGGGTATCTCTATTACGACGCGAAGCGGGAGCCTGGTGACGGCACCAAGCTGGAGAAGGTCTTCGCCGGCCTGGCGGCGGACAAGATCGAGCGCGTCACCGTGAAGTCCGCCACCGGCGATCAGACCACGGTCGAGAAGCAGGGCGCGGCGTGGCAGGTGACGCAACCGTCCGCCAGCGCGGCTGACGAGGCGGAGCTGTCCGGCATCACGTCCAACCTCGCGTCGCTCGAGGTCCAGCGCGTCGTGGACGAGCAGCCATCCGACCTGAAGGAGTACGGCCTCGATCCGGCAAAAATCGAGGTGACGTTCAAGTTCGCCGGCAAGGATCAGAGGCTGCTCCTCGGACAGAAGACCCCGACCGGAACGGATCTCTACGCGAAGCTGCCGGATCGGCCGCGCGTGTTCCTGGTCTCCTCTTATCTCGAGACCACCTTCAGCAAGTCCACCTTCGATCTGCGCGACAAGACGATCTTGAAGATCGATCGCGACAAAGTGGAGCGGGTGGAGATCGAAACACCCGACCGTACGTTGCAGGTCGCGAAACAGGGCGCGGACTGGCGCATCACCTCGCCGATCGAGGCGCGCGCGGATTTCAGCGCCGTCGAAGGCATCATCGGCCGGCTGAACACCGCGCCGATGAAATCGCTGGTGTCCTCCGATGCGGCGGCGGATCTGAAACAGTACGGCCTCGACAAGCCGGCGGCAACCGTCCGGGTGACATCGGGCAGCGCGCAGGCCGGCCTGGCCATCGGCAAGAGCGCCGGCGAGGGCGCGGTCTACGCAAGAGACCTGTCGCGGCCGCTCGTCTTCACTGTGGAATCGGCCCTCTTCGATGAACTGAAGAAGCCGGCAGACGACTTCCGCGTCAAGGATCTCTTCGACGCCCGCGCCTTCAACACCACGCGCATCGAGATCACCCGCGGCGGCCAGACCATGACGCTCGAGAAGGAGAAGGGGAAAGACACCTGGACGCAGGTCACGCCTGCCGCCAAACCTGTCGACGCCGCGAAAGTGGACGCGCTGCTGACGGCCCTGACGAGCGCGCGCGCCGCGTCATTCGTCGAAAAACTGGCCGGCACCGGGCTCGAGGCTCCCGAAGTCACGATCACTATCGCCTACGAAGAGGGACAGAAACACGAAAAGGTCGCGTTCGCCCGCAAGGGAGCAGACGCGTTCGCCCGACGCGACGGCGATGCGGCCGCCAAAATAGATGCGCCGACGCTGGACGGCATCATCAAGGCGCTCGACGCGCTGAAATAGGGTGGCGTTTACGGCCCGCGGCCTTGTCACAAGGATTACCAGGGTCACGACGATCGCGGCGGCGTCTTATCGTGGCGCACTCGCCCCTTTGCTGATTGCGCCGGCGCTGCTGGTCGGTGCCTGCACCCATCTTCCACCCACAGCCGCGCCGCAATCATCCTCGCGCGCCGAGCACCGCCTTTCCGCCGACCTCGACCGCATCTTCAATGCCCCGGTCATGGAACAGGGACTGTGGGGCGTCGAGGTCAAGTCGCTCGACACCGGCAGGCTGCTGTACGCGCGGAACGCTCGCAAGTTGATGATGCCGGCATCCAACATGAAGATCGTCACGCTGGCCGCCGCCGCCGAGACGCTTGGCTGGGACTACCGCTTCAAGACGACGCTCGAGACAGACGCGCCGGTTCACGACGGCTCGCTCGAGGGTGATGTCATCATCCGCGGCAGCGGCGATCCGACGATCAACACGCGCGGCAACCGCGCGGCGGCAGTGTTCGACGAATGGGCAGCCGCACTCCAGCGCGCGGGAATCGAGCGGATCGCCGGCGCAGTGATCGGGGACGATCAGGCGTTCGACCAGGCAGGCCTCGGGCAGGGTTGGTCGTGGGACTACCTGCAGGACGGCTACGCGGCGCCCGTTGGTGCGCTGCAGTTCAACGAGGACATCGCGAAAATCACCATCCGCCCGGGGCTCTGGCCCGGCGACAGAGCGACGGCTGAGATCACCCCGGGCGCAGGGCTCGCCATCCTGAATCGAATCACCACGGGAGCGCCGAAATCCGCATCCCGGATCGAGGTGGGGCGCCGCAGCCATGAAGCCGTGCTCGACCTGACGGGGACCATTGCCAGCGACGCAGTCCCGGCATCGCGCGATGCCGCGGTGGTGAACCCGACAATGTTCTTCGCGCAAGCGGCGAAAGAGGCGCTCGTCTCGCCGGAGTGAGGCGGCGGCCGGAAACTTCCACCCAAAGGTCTTCCCGACATGATGATCCTGCGCTCCTCGCCCCCTTCGCCGTTCGGGCGCAAGGTCAAGATCGCGGCCGCCATCCTCGGCCTG
>JANPCT010000798.1:0-4787 GCA_031431095.1 Acidobacteriota bacterium
GTCACGCGAGCCGTCGCCACTCCCGGGCGTGGGGCGCAGGGTGCCGCGGTCGATGATACTGCGGTGGCCGTGACGGATCCCGCGGCCGGCCGCGGACGAGGAACCGCCGGCCCGATTCTGTCCACGCGATCCCTGCGCGCCGCGCTGCCGGCTGACGTCGCCGGCTCGCTGGCCTTCGGGACCAGTCCAGACGGAACCGCCCTGGGCCCCGAGGATTTCGCGACCACCGGCACGGTGTCGTTTACGATCGACGTGCCTGCCGCCGGCACCGTCGGCACCGTCATGGAGTTTCAGGCGGATGCCGACCTTGGCCGGGACAGGAATGCGGTGGTCCGTGTGACCATCTCCGACCGCCCGGAGGGCTCGCCCCGCGACGCCAGCCAGCGCGTCATCCTCGGCGATCCCACGAGCGCGGGTTACGCGGCGTTCCGCCGGAACATCGCCGAATACGTCTCGTTGCTGCCACCGAACTCGCATGGCGAGGCGAATCCCGCGGACAAGGACCCGGTCCCGGCGCCATTCGATAATACCTACAACAGCCCCGAGCACGACGCGTTCGTGATGAACGTGAAGTACCAGCGCCACGACCGGTTCTTCACGAACAATATCGTCGACGGCGCCGATCGCGCGCGGCTGAATCAAGCCTGGAACGATCTCTTCGGATCGTGGCCGTACCACGACGCGTATCTGGGCATGCTGGCCGATCATTACAAGCTGAAACTGGAGAGCCGGCGAATGCAGGACATGGACGCCGCCCGGATCGCGGCGCTGCCTGCCGCGGTCAAGCCGCATGTGCTATCGCTGCGGGCGCACTATGACGAAGTGATCAGGGCGCAGACCCTCGCCCAGCCCGGTCACGTTGCCGACGCGCTCTCGTTCGCGAGTCGCGCCTGGCGCCGGCCGCTCACCGCGGCCGAGCAGGCGAGTCTGCGGGCCTTCTATCTGCGGTCGCGCGCGGTGAACCATCTCGATCACGACGCGGCCCTCCGGGCGCTGATCGCGCGGGTCCTCGTGTCTCCAGCGTTCGTGTATCGCCTGGAGACAGTGGCCACTGGTCCCGAGCGGCCGCTGAACGGGTGGGAACTGGCCAGCCGGATGAGTTTCTTCCTGTGGTCCTCCATCCCGGACGCCGAACTGCGTCGCGCCGCCGCTGCCGGTGAGTTGAACGACCCGGTGATGCTGGCAAGACAGGTGAAGCGCATGACGGCCGATCCGAAAGCGCGCCGTGTCGCGACCGAGTTTTTCGGGCAGTGGCTGGGGTTCTATCAGTTCGACGAGTACCGCGGCGTCGATACGGGACGTTTTCCCGAGTTCACCGACGAGGTGAAGTCGGCGATGTACGACGAAGCGATCTCGACCTTCGAGCACATCGTCCGGCGCGACCGTCCCGTCAAGGAGGTGCTCGCCGCCGACTATACATTCCTGAACAAGCCGCTGGCGAAGTTCTACGGTATCCAGCGTGACGTAGCGTCATCCGACAAGATGGAACTGGTGGAGGGCGCCAACGCGATGAACCGCGGCGGCGCGCTGCGTCTCGGCTCGGTGCTGACCTCGACCTCGGCGCCGCTGCGCACCAGCCCCGTCAAGCGCGGCGACTGGATCTTGCGGCGCATTCTCGGGACCCCGACCCCGCCGCCGCCGGCCGACGCGGGCAACATCGCGGCCGACGATCGGACGTTCCAGGGCCTGACGCTGCGCGAGAAGCTGGCCGAGCACAAACGCAATGTCACCTGCGCCAACTGCCATCTGCGTATTGACCCGTTGGGCTTTCCGCTCGAAGGCTTCGATGCGGTCGGCCGGTCCCGCAAGACCTATTCCGACGGCAAGCCGGTGGACGTGACTGGTGAATTCGCTGACAAGACCACCATCGTCGGAACCGAGGGTCTCCTGCGATACTTGCAGAAGCACGACAAGCAGGTGATGACGACGTTGTCGAAGAAGATGATCGGCTACGCGCTCGGCCGAACCGTCAGGGGTTCCGATCGGGCGCTCGTCGAGGCCATGGCGATCGGCGGAAGCCAGACGTCCTTTTCAGATCTGGCGGTCACGATTGTGACCAGCCGGCAGTTCCGCAACCGCGCCGGCGATGACGGCGTTGCACCCACGCCGACGGCACAGGGCTCCGCGTCCGCGCCGAAGGCACAGTCGTCACCGTCGAGGGCAGGTATCCGATGAGCAGCGAACACAATCCGCGCCACCCGTCACGGCGTCACTTCCTCCGAGGCGTGGGGGTGGCGCTGGCGCTGCCCTGGATGGAGTCCCTGCCGCTCTTCGGGCAGACCGCGGCTGCCGTGAAGGCGAACACGCCGCCGCTGCGCCTGGGGATCGTCTTTTTCTCGAATGGCGTGGAGCCGATCCACTGGTGGGCCAAGGGCCACGGCGCCACGATGGAGCTCGGACCGGGTCTGCTGCCGATGATGCCTCACCGGCAGGACATGGTATTTCTGCAAGGTCTTTACAACCAGACGGCGGCCGTCTCGACCAGCCCGCACCTCGGACGGATGAACGTGTTGTCGGGTGCGCCGGTCAGTCTCGACCCGAACGAGATCCGCGTCGGCACGTCGATGGACCAGGTCATCGCTTCCCGGATCGGAGGACGCACGGCGATTCCGAGCCTCGTGCTCGGCATCGAGCCCAACGAGCTTCGTCTCGAGGACGGCCTCTCGATGATCTACGGCTCGAGCGTGTCGTGGATCTCGCCGACCAAGCCGGCGACCAAGGAACTGTATCCCTCCCGGGCGTTCGATCGTCTCGTGGGAGACGGCAGCGGGCGTCAGCTCGATCGCAGCATTCTGGACGAGGTCCGGCGGGATTCACAGAATCTCAGGCCGAAGATCAGCCGCGGCGACAACGCGAAGCTGAGCGAGTACCTCGAATCCATCCGCGACATCGAGAAGCGGATCGCGCACGCGTCGAAGGAAGAGCGCATCGAAGGCTGGCGGCCGACGCTGGCGCAGCCCGATATGCCTCGCCCGAAGAACGAGCTTCCCCAGAACGTCCCGGATCACATGAAGCTCATGCTCGATCTGATCGTGCTCGCGTTCCAGATGGACCGAACCCGCGTCGCGACGCTGATGCTCAACAACGACCTGTCCCAGATGAACTTCAAGTTCCTGGAAGGGGTGCAGGGCGCGCTCCATCTCGACCTCACCCACAACGGGCGCGCTGCGGACAAGGAAGCGATGTACTTGAAGACCAATCAGTACCACATCGCGCAGTTCGCCTATCTCACGCAGCGCATGAAAGAGATTTCGGAAGGGGAAACGTCTCTCCTCGACAACTCGATCCTGGTGGGCACGTCGAGCCTGTTCGACGGCGATCTCCACGGCGCCAATCAGCTGCCGTTCCTGATCACCGGCAAGGGCGGCGGGACCATCAAGACCGGCCGGATCCTCGACTATCTCGAGAAGGGCGACGAGGCCCGGAAAGCCTGCAGCCTGCACCTCTCGCTCATGGATCGCATGGGCGTCACCCTGGACCGCTTCGGCGATGCGACGGCGCGGTTGGAGGACTTGTGATGCTCGATTGGAGACTGCAATGACTTGTTGGGCGTCGCGTCGCCCGCCACCCGCACCATCAGCACATAGGGAGCCGCCGTCATGCCGCACAATGATATGACCGATCCAGCTGCACAGTTCGCACGGAAACGGGTGCTGGTCGCGGATGACAACGTCGATGTCCAGCAGCTCTGGCGCGCGTACCTGACGGCCACCGGCTTCGACGTCGTCTCCGCATCCAACGGCGCGGAGGCGATCGCGATGGCGCGCGAAGAAGTGCCGGACGTGATCCTGATGGACTTCAGCATGCCGGGGATGGACGGCGCCGACGCCGCCCGCGCGCTCAAAGCCGATCCACGCACCGCCGCGATTCCGGTCGTCGGCCTGACCGGCTACGGCGCCGACGCCAGTGCGCGCGAGTTCGACGGGGTGTGCGCCGTCGTCCTCGAAAAGCCGCTGCACCCGGAAGCCGTGATCGCGGCGTTACGCCGCGTGCTCGAACCCCGCTAACGTTTTCGGCGTGCTTCCTCGTCTAGAAGGCACTCCGACGATGGTCCGCCGTGGATCCACAGGAGTTCCTGCGCGTTCTCGCCGCCGAAGCCCTCCTGGACGCCTCAGGCGGCCAAGATCCGTAGCTGATGCTCGCCCAAGGCCGACGGTCCCCTCGCGGGCCGTTTCGCGGGAGTGGCTACGGCGCGAATTCGAAGACCGCGCGCTGCGCTCTGAGCTTCGCCGCAAGGGCGCGTGCATCGACATCCTGCACCGCGAGGCCTCCCGCGATGGCCATCTTCGCCGCCACACCGGCGGCGTGGCCGATGATCATGTATTGCGGCTCCATCCGAAGCGTCGAGTAGGCGACGTGCGTCGCCGAGAAACAGACGGGCACCAGCAGGTTCGTGGCCTGAGCGCGCCTGGGCAGCATCACGCGGTAGGGGATCTGGTACGGCGTGACCGGCACCTGCATGTCGCCTTCGTTCTCGACCGCGCCGCCGTCGGCGGTGGGCCGCCGCTGCACGTTGTGCGAGTCGCTGTTGTACGAACCCATCCCGATCGGATCGGGCTTGCTCAGCTCGGTTTGGATGTCTTTCTGCGACATCACGTATTCGCCGATCATCCGGCGCGCCTCTCGCACGTAGAGCTGGTAGGGCCAATGGGCCGTGTCGGCGAATTCGTCCTTGCACAGTCCCCAGGTCTTCATTTCCGCCGAGAGGCTCGCCGGCACCCCCGGATCGGTGGCCAGGAAATAGAGGAACCCCTGGATGTAGTCGACGTGCGCCTGCCGGATGCGCG
>JANPCT010000799.1:0-2484 GCA_031431095.1 Acidobacteriota bacterium
GTCTGGCGGCGGCGTGCTGAACGGCGACGGGCAGCTGGTCGGCATTCCGATCGGCCGAATGCAGGGGGACTACCGCTTCTCGTTCATCCTGCCGATGCGCAGCGAGATGTTCCGCAAGGTTGAATTCCTCAATTAGGCTTCAGGCTTTGGGCTTTGGGCGGGCACTGCGCCACCCGGCCAGGCGCCGGCGCACCTCCGCCTCGTAGCCGCGTTCGGTCGGCGCATAAAAAGTGCGATCCTTGTGCGCCGGCGGCAGGCACTCCATATCCGGTGCAACGCCCGCGGCCTCGTCGTGGGCGTACTTGTAATCCTTCCCGTAGTCCAGCGACTTCATCAACCGGGTCGGCGCGTTCCGGAGGTGCAGCGGCACGGGCTCCGCCACCTCCTGGGAGGCCGCGGCGGCGGCGTCGTTGTACGCCGTATAGACGGCGTTGCTCTTGGGCGCCGTGGCTAGGTAGATTGCCGCTTGCGCCAGCGCGGTGTTCCCCTCGGGCATCCCCATGAAATGCACGGCGTCCTTCGCGGCAATGGTGATGGCGAGCGCCTGCGGGTCGGCCAGGCCGACGTCCTCGGACGCGAAGCGAACCAGTCGGCGCGCGATGTACAGCGCGTCCTCCCCCGACTCCACCATCCGCGCCAGCCAGTAGACCGAGGCGTCGGGATCGCTGTTCCGCATCGACTTGTGCAGCGCGGAGATCAGGTTGTAGTGCTCCTCGCCGGTCTTGTCGTAGAGGAGGGAGCGGTTCTGCGCCAGGTCCGACACCATCGCAAGGTCGATGGTTTTTACCGTGGCCGCCGCGCTCGCGGCCATTTCGAGCATGTTCAGCGCGATGCGCGCGTCACCGTTGGCGTAACACGCAATACCCGTGAGCGCCTCGTCCGGCGCCGCGAGGCCGAGCGTGCCGAGACCACGCTCCGCATCCTCCAGCGCACGGCGCAGGATCGCCGCCACCGCCGTCGGGGTCAGCGGCTTGAGCACGTAGACCTTGGATCGCGACAACACCGCCGAGTTCACTTCGAACGAGGGGTTCTCCGTCGTCGCGCCGATGAGGACGATGTCGCCTGACTCGACGCGCGGCAGAAACGCGTCCTGCTGCGCCTTGTTGAACCGGTGGATTTCGTCGATGAAGAGAATCGTCCGGCCGCCGGATCGGCGTCGCGCCTGTTCCGCTTCCGCCATCACCTCGCGGATTTCCTTGATGCCCGACATCACGGCACTGAAGGCGATGAAGTGTGCGCGCGTCGCCTGCGCGATCACACGGGCGAGGGTCGTCTTGCCCGTGCCCGGCGGACCCCAGAGGATGATCGACCTCAGACGATCGTGCTCGATGGCCGCGCGCAGCGGGCGGCCGCGCCCGAGGAGCGCGTCCTGGCCGACGATGTCGTCGAGCGTTCGGGGACGCATGCGCTCGGCGAGCGGCGCGTTGAGATCGACGGCGTCACTGTCGTCGCCGCCGCTTGACCCGGGCGGAACTGGCGGCTCGTGATCGGAAAACAGATCCATCAGCTGCGTCCTGACGGCTGCGCGCGCTGGCGCGTGGCCTCGTAAAGCACGAGCGCCGCCGCGATGGCGACGTTCAGCGATTCCACCGGCGGCTGCATGGGAATCGTCAGCGTCTCGTGCACGGCGGCCATCGTGGCCGGCGTCACGCCGGCACCTTCGCCGCCGAAGACAACGGCGGTCGGTACGCGGAGATCAAGATCGGGAAGCGCCGTCCCGCCACGAGGGACGGCGGCGACCAGGCGCACGCCGAGTTGCCGCGCCGAGGAGACGACGTCATCGAGTGAGCCCCTCGCCGCGACCGGCAGCCGGAACGTGCCCCCCATCGCGCCGCGCAGCGCTTTCCAGCCGAACGGACTGGCCGATCCTTCGATCGCCACGACGCCGGAGGCGCCGAAGGCCGCGGCCGCGCGGATGATGGCGCCGACGTTCCCCGGATCCTGTAAACCGGCCAGCACGATGACCAGCGGTAACCCGGTCAGCGTCGCCATGACGACGCCAACCTCGGCGGCGCGCGCCCGCGCGATTGCGACGATGCCCGACGGATGCTGCACCGGACTCATCGCCGCCAGCACCTGGTCGCTGACGACGAGGACGCGGCCGCCGCGTTGCTCGATATCGGCCGCAAGGCTGACTTGGCCCGGATGCGCGTTGTCGATGTAGCTCTGTGCGAACGCGGCAATGTCGATGGGGATGTCGCAGGCCAACGCTTCCCGCAGCAGATGCTCGCCGTCGAGCAGGACGTCGGTGGAGAGGCCTGCCGCGCCGGCGCCCGCCGACGCCCGCGCCAGATCGCGGAAGCGCTTCACGACGGCATTCTGCCGGCTGCTGATCCGTTCCATCTACGCCTATTATTCGCTATTCTTCTCTGCTAACATGCCCGGCGTGAAGGCACGGCTCCTGAAAAAGTTCGAGGACGAGATCCAGCAACTCGACAAGGAGTTGAAGACCGAGCTGCCTCGTGAGATCAAGCGCGCGCGCGA
>JANPCT010000800.1:0-3013 GCA_031431095.1 Acidobacteriota bacterium
CTGACGGTAAAGTCGTTCATCGACGCCAAATGCCAGAACAACTGATCCCGAAGCGGGCGTCCGAGTCCGCGACGGAGATGGTCCAGGTGGTGTTGCCGAACGATGCGAACCCGCTCGGGTTCATCCTCGGCGGCACCGTCATGCACCTCATCGACATCGCCGGCGCGATCGCCTGCCATCGCCACACGCGCAGCCTGCTGGTGACCGCCGCCGTCGACGGCCTGCAGTTCCTGCATCCGATCAAGGTCGGCGACCTGATCATCCTCAGGGCGCGCGTGACGGCGGCGTGGAGCACGTCGCTCGAGGTCGAGGTCGAGGTGTTCTCGGAAGAAACCCTCACGGGCGTTCGGCGGATGACCAGCCGCGCCTACCTGACCTTCGTGTCGATCGATCGCGAAGGCCGGCGGGTGCCCATCCCCGCGCTCATCCTGGACACGGCGGAGGAAAAGACACGAGCCGCGGAAGCCGACCAACGGCGGGCGCAGCGCCTCACGGCGCGCACCCAGCTCGAGGCACGCTGCAACTAGTGCTCCGAACGCGAGGACCTTCGCGCGCGCTGTGACTCGGCTGATCAGAGCCGAGGGCGCAGTCACTCGCTGCCTCAGTTGCTGTCCAAACCCAGGACACTCCTCACCAGATCGATCGACACGCGGTACTTGCTCAGGAAGTTGTGCCCGACGATGCCACCGAGCTGGAACCCGAGGAGCGCGCTCGGCGCCCGGAGGTTGAGCACCACGACCGGCGTGCGCGGAAAACGCAGCGAGCTGAACTCCAGATCGACGTTGGGCATGAGGAAGGCATCCTTGTCCCACCCCGAGGTGCCGTAAACCTTGAGGGGAATCCGCCGGTACGGATTGGGCGGCATCCGGCCCGCGGTGGCCTGGCTGATCGAGATGACTTCCCCGCCGGTATCGACGACGAATGTGGCCGGCTGTCCGTTGACGATGCCGCGGACGGTCGCCAGGCGGTACATGTTCAGCGGCAGCACCGTGGCGTGCGTAACGGCCGGGAGCGATCGCCCCATCACCAGCTGCCGCCGCGCGTAATCGATGCGCATCGACAACCCGAGGGCGAGCGGTGAAAAGCTCTCGGGCTCGCGTCTGGGCAGGTCGCTGAGCGGCGGATTCTTGATGAGGCACGGCACGTTGCGAATCTCGAGGCCGCCGACCTGGAGAAGATCGATGCGCCCGACCTGCAAGCCGCGGGTGCCGACGTCGCCAACCCCCGCCGTCTGTACGTAGGTGATCGGGAGGACGCCGCGCTTGCGGGCGATGTCACGCGACACGACCGTCTGCTCCGCGCCGGTGTCCAGCACGAACTCCGACGCCGCGCCGCCATTCACCTTGACGCTGACCATGACCTTGTCTCCGGTGATACGAACCGGGACCGTCCAGATCGCGCCGTCGGCGCCGCCCGGAGCGATGTCGATCGGGATGCGCCCCTTGAACGAGGCCAGGAAGCGGATCTCCGCCCGGGTCCAGAGCGCCTTCTCGCTGCGGTCGCGGTCCGGCAGCAGGTTGACGTAGTTGCCAAAGGCGGCAGCGGCCTCATCGTAGCGATGCTGGCGCTCGTAGAGCACGCCGACCGTATGATGAAACTCGGGATCGCGCGGCGCGAGTTGCAGCGCCTGCTGCACTTCCACGAAGGCGTCGTCCAGCCGATTGCGCGCGATGAGCGCCCGCGCCCGGCCATGGTGGGCGCGGGGATTGCCGGCGTCGATCCCGAGCGCCGTCTCATAGGCGCGATCCGCCTCGTCGAACAAACCGAACGCCCACAATGCGTCGCCGTACAACGATTGCCCGGCGGCATCGGGGCCGCCGGATTCGACGAGCTGCTCCGCCTGGGCACGCGCCCCTGCGAAGTCGCCGATGCGCAGCATCATCAGCGTGAGGCCCGATGCCGCGCGCCGGCGCACAACCGGATCGGTCGCCCCCGCCGCGGCGCGACGATAAGCATCGATGGCGTCGCGGAAGCGCGCGTCGCCGGCGAGCAGATCGCCGAGCTGCAGCTGGATATCAGCGGAGGCAGACGGAGGGACCTGCGCCGACAACGGCATCAGGGCTGTCGCCACGAGGGCCGCAAGCAAGACGAGCCGCGAGCGCTTCCGCATACCGGCAATATAGCAAGGAAAGCGCCGCCCATCCGGCCGCTGGACGTGGCGTCGACACCGGCGTGACGGGGATTGCGATTCGCCGGACTGCGGGCGTTGACGAAGCCGGGGAAGACGTTTCGTCGTGCGCAAGCCCCGGCCCAGCCCCGCCGGAGCCTATTTCTGGAAGTATTGCGAGTTCACCGGAATGAAGTTCTTCCACTTCTCGGGTGTTTCGTCGAGGGCGAAGATCGCCTCAACCGGACACGCGGGCACGCAGGCGCCGCAGTCGATGCACTCGTCGGGATGGATGAACAGCTGGTCGACGGTCGCGAAGTCGGCTTCGTCTTTGCGCGGATGGATGCAGTCCACCGGGCACACGTCGACGCACGCGGTGTCCTTGGTTCCAATGCACGGTTCTGTGATGATGTAGGCCACGCAGTAACTATATAACACCCCATGTGTACGTGGCGATGCCTCACTATGCTCCGCGTCCGGCACCCGGCCCGGGTCCGCGCCCGATGAACGTCTTCTCCTCGCTTACGAACCGGATCTTCTTCGCGACGGCGCTGCTGGCCGTGCTGTCGATGGGCATGGCGATCTATATCGTCAACCGCGCGGTGGCGAGACAGGGAGAGCAGGAGCTGCAGCGCGGCATCGACGAAGCGGCCACCCTGGTCGAGGAATATCGCAAGGTCCTCTTCGAGAACTTCAGCCGCGACGCGCGACTGATTGCCGACCTCCCCGTCTTGAAAGCGGCCGTCGACACACGCGATCCGGCCACCGTCGAGCAGGTCGCGCGTGAGTACCAGACGCAGCTCGCCAACGCGGAGCTGTTCGCCATCGCCGACAACCGCGGCCGCGTGCTCGCGCGCCTCGGGACCAGCGCGGTGCCCGACGAGGCGCTGGCCGCCGCCGCGACCG
>JANPCT010000801.1:0-1730 GCA_031431095.1 Acidobacteriota bacterium
CAACGCGTCGCGGCGTCGATCGAGGCGGAACCCGTTCATCTGCTTGTCGGGCCCGTGACACTCGTAGCAGCTTTCGCGCAGGATCGGCTGCACCTCCCGCACGAAGTCAATCTTCGCGGGCGGCGCGGGCGTCGCGGGGGACTGAACGGAGGGGGCGGGTTGCTGCGCCGAGTAGGAAACGCTCAGCAGGAAGGTGCCTGCGACAACCGTGAACAGCAGTCGACTCATGGATCCCCTTTTTACGTGGACAGACGACGCGGTTATACCCCAGATGCCATCCGAGTGGGGAGGCACGGGCCACTCCCCCTGCGCGTCGAACGGCTAGTCCTTGTCGTGATCCTTATAGTCTTCGGCCGACGCGGGGTCGAGCTCCCAGCGGTGCCGGTCGCGCTCGATGATCTTGTCTGCCGCCTTGAGTTCCTCGCCTTCCTGGTAGGTGACGCCGAGCGCTGCGCCGATTTCGTCGACCACGTCCTGATCCGGCGTCGGGTTGTCGCCCCCGGGCGCCTCGTCGCCGACCGCGTAGGCGTCCTCCCACTCGGCATCCACGTCCCCGGCGGTCATCGCGGGACTGGTTTCGGGGTGGTCCTTCCTGGCCTGCCGAAGGGTGGCGCGTCCGCTGCGCGCCGCCGATCCATGGCGGTCCATGTTCAGGCTGGAGGGCGGACCAGGAATCGACTCTTCGAGTTCACGCAGCTGCTTGCGATCGCGCTCGAGCCCGGGGGCGCGGCGAGTGTCCCCCGCGCCGGCCGCGGTGCCGGTCGATCGCCTGGTGGGCATCGGGTTGGTGCGGCCGCTGACCGTCCGGCCCGTTTCCGGCGTTTGCGCGAGAGTGGTTTCGCGGCCCGTGCCGCCGCGTCGTGCGGCCACCTTGCTGGCGCGACGTTTGGGAGCGGCCTTTATCGAGGCTCTCTTCCGCGCACTCTTCCGCGCGCTGCTGCGCGACGGCGCTGTCGCCTTGGGGCGTGAAGGTGCCGTTTTCCTCCGCTTCGGTGCACTCTTCTTGGCGGTTCGGGCTTTGGCCTTCCCGGCGGTAGACCGCTTACCGGCGGCAGACCGCTTACTGGAAGCAGACCGCCTTGTTTGGGCAGACGCCCTCTTCCGGGTCGGCGGCGCGGTCCGTCTGGCGGTCTTCTTCTTTTGCGTTTTCGCCTTGCGTGCCGGTTTCCTGGCCATCCGTAGACTCCCTTTCCATGGTGTTCCGCGTCGTTTCCACGGCCCGCGGCGCCAATCCGCGGCGCTTGACCGAGCGGCCGTAAGTGATGGATAATCTACTGCTTATCGCAACTCAAGCGAGTGGCACATCACAGCCCGCCGGAGCTGAGATCCCGGCAAGTACGTGCAGAGAGGACCCGCAGAGCATGACGCAAGCAGACGATCCGATGAGCTACCGTATCCGTGGAGGTGGCGCCACGGGAACCGCCGAGAAGACGACCGTTTTCGCCCGCATGGAAGGCGACAACATCGACTCCCAGGAATATGCCGCCCTCCTGGACCTTTACGATAACAGCTTCCGCAATATCGCGGAAGGTGAGGTCGTCAAAGGCACCGTTCTGAAAGTGACAGCGTCCGAAGTCATCGTCGACGTCGGGTACAAGTCGGAGGGGATCATCCCCGTCGACGAGTTCGTGGACGAGACCGGCCAGATCACCGTGCAGCCCGGCGACATCGTCGACGTGCTGCTCGAGCGCACCGAGGACCGCGAAGGTTACGTGGTGCTCTCGCGTGAA
>JANPCT010000802.1:0-3409 GCA_031431095.1 Acidobacteriota bacterium
GGCTCGCGCTTCTACTACGTGCTCGAGAACACCACCGCCAGCGAGACGGCGCAGAAGGACTCCGGGCTGATCAATCCCGGATTCAAGAACAAGGTGCACGCGCTCCAGGTGAATCCGTTCGTGAAGTTCCGCGGCCTCGAACTGTTCGGCGTCGTCGAACGCGCGACCGGCAAGGCCCTGACCGAAGCGTCGGACCGAACCTGGCAGCAGTATGCGCTGGACACGGTCTACCGCTTCCTGCCGGACGAGAAGATGTTTGCGGGCGTGCGCTACAACCGCGCGGTCGGGCAGGCGGCCGGCCTCCCTGGCGACGTCGGCGCCAACCGCTGGGAGGTCGGCGGCGGCTGGTTCATCACCGCCAACGTGCTGGCCAAGGCGGAGTACGTCCATCAGAAGTACTTCGGCTACCCGGTGAGCAACATCAAGAACGGCGGCAAGTTCAACGGCATCATGATGGAAGGCGTGGTCGCGTTCTAGCGCCGCGCACGAGGACGCGATGATCTCGCACCTGCATGCATCCGGCGGACGCGGTCGCGTCCGCCGGCGTGTCGTCTTAGCCATACTCATCGCGGCCGCGACGAGCGGGACACCTGCGGGCGCCACGGACGGCAGCGAGGCAACGGTCGTCACGGTCACTGAGGCACGCGGCGTCTATACGGTGAATGCACGCTTTCAGGTGCCTCAGCGTCCGCCGGCGGTTCGTGCGGTCCTGACCGACTACGAACGCATCCCCCGGTTCATGCCCGGCGTCCGTTCGAGCGTCGTGCGCGAGCGCGGCACGGCGGGCATGGTGGTCGAGCAGGAGGGTGTCTCGCGCTTCATGATGTTCTCCAAGCGCGTGCATCTCGTCCTCGATATCACCGAGACGGCCGACACCCTGAGCTTCCGCGATCGGTGCGGCCGCAGCTTCTCGCGCTACGAAGGTTCCTGGCGGTACGTGGCGAGTGACGGCGGCACCGAGATCGTCTATCAGCTGGCGGCGCAGCCCTCCTTCGACGTCCCGGAGTTCATTCTGAAGCGGCTTCTGAAGAGAGACTCGGGCCAGATGATCGACGCCCTGAGGAAGGAAATCGCCGCGCGCCGTCGGCCCTAGCCAGAGGACACCAACCCGGGGACACGCCGCCGCATGGGAGCGGAACGACTACGTGTCGATGTGCAAAAGATAACATCCCGCCCCAGAGCCGAGGGATATTGTAGAGTTCAGCCCCGGCTTTATCAAAGGTCCATCAATGTTGCCCGTGCCGCCCCGCCGCCCGACTCCGCCCGTTGTCCCCGTCGCGCGCCTGGCAAATTGCGCGGAGCGCGAAGCCCAGGCCGACGTCGTCATCACCCGTCAATTGAAGCAGAAAGCTGGCCGGCCAGAGCGCCGGAAGGACAACCGACAAGACAGCATGCGGCGCCGCAAGGGCGACCGCTAATCCACATCCCGACCTATGGTTAGCGCCTGGACGCCGAGCGCTGCTGGTTGATTCGCGGCCAAAAGGCCTATACAATACGAGCCATATGGCCGCCACCATTGCCGGACCCGATGTGGAGCGTCTCCGGACCTTCCTCCGGGAGGGGGCGCCGGGCCCCAATGCGCACGTCGTCCTGCTCGGCCTCTCGATTTTCGACACGACCGACCTGGTGATCGCCATCCAGAAGGGATTCCGATACCAGACCTTCGAGCGGTTCCGGCGGAACATCGCGCTGCCGGTCGAAACCATCATGGCGCTGGTCAGCATTCCGCGCCGCACCCTCACGCGGCGCAAGATCGAAGGGCGCTTCGCCCCGGAAGAGTCCGATCGCCTCGTGCGCGCCTCGCGTGTCTATTCCAAGGCGCTGCAATTGTTCGACGGCGACAGCACGGCCGCTTCGCGCTGGCTGATCACTCCGCAACGAGGGTTGGGCGGTGAAGAGCCGGTGGCGCTGTCGAGCACCGATGTCGGCGCGCGTGAAGTCGAGCGACTGATCGATCGCCTCGAGCATGGCGTGTTCGCCTGACCGCGGTGATCACGGCCTGGAGAATTACCAAGGCGCGCCACGCCGGCCACGCCTTCGACGGTGAAGGGGCGCGTCTCGCCGGAGGGCGCTGGACATCACCCGGATTGCGCGTTGTCTACACCGCCGAGAATGCCGCGCTCGCCGCCCTCGAAATCCTCGTCCACCTGGATGTGGCGGCACGGCCTGCCTACGCCCTCGTCCCCTGCACCTTTCCTCGCGACCTCGTGCTTCGCCTCGATCGTCTCCGCCTGCCCGCGGACTGGCGGACCTATCCGGCGCCGGCGGCCCTCTCGCAACTCGGCGATCCCTGGATCAAGAGCGCCGCGTCAGCCGTCCTCGACGTGCCGAGCGTCGTCATCGACATGCAGTCGAACTTTCTGTTGAACCCGGCACATCCCGATTTTTCGCGCATCCGGACGGGACCGCCGGTTGCGTTCGATTTCGATTCGAGGCTCTTGAAGAAATAGCCGACCGGCCAGCGCGCGCCGACGCATTCCGGCTGATGCTGGAGCACGCGGCCGAGACGGGAGCGAATGCGTTGATTGCCGTGCGCTACGATGCGAACGAGGTGGCGCCGGGCGTGACCGAGGTGCTGGCTTACGGCACCGCGGTGGTGGTGGAAACGGCGGCGCCGTGCGCGTACGGGGAACCCGTGGCCCGGGCGCCGCGCCGGTGTCTACCAGCTGAGAGGTTCGGGGAAGAACTCCTGCGTCAGGTCCTCGTAGAACGGCCGCAGCTCGTCGAGGTTCGGCCGCGCTTCGGCCTTCGAGTACAGGTCGTAGCGATTGAACGCGCGCACCCACTTCATCAGCGTGCGGTCGTCGTCGTTGCACAACCAGTCGTACTGGTTGGCGTGATGCCATGAGTAGAAGGAGTGGTAGCGAATCATGTAAAGCGCCTCGATCGGGAGGCGGTCGTTCACGACGTGGTAGAGGTACTCGTCGTGGCCCCAGGACATGTGCACGTTCTGCAGGCCGCAGCCGCGCTCGTAGATCCCCATCTCGGTCGAGTACACCGGATGCGTCGAGTCCGGGTTCAGCGCGAAGAACTCCGAGTGCACGATCTTGTCGGAGAAGCGGCAGCCGACGGGGTTGGTGTCGCCGACGACGGCCCACTGCGGTTCGCCGAACTTGCACAGCACCTTGCCCAGATCGTGGATCAGCCCCGTCGCGATCATCCACCGCGGCTGGTTCGCCTGGCGCGCGGCCTCGGCGGTCTGCAGGGCGTGGTCGGTCTGTGTGAAGCTGGTGTCCGGATCGCTCTCGTCGACGATGTCGTTCAGATGCGCGAGCATTTCCCAGACCGTCATCTTTTCGCGGTCGAGGGTCAGGTATTGCGCATCTGAACGACATCGTCGACGAGAGCGATCCGGACACCAGCTTCACACAGACCGACCACGCCCTGCAGACCGCCGAGGCCGCGCGCC
>JANPCT010000803.1:0-3668 GCA_031431095.1 Acidobacteriota bacterium
GGGTTCTCGAACGGCGCCAACATCGCGTCGGCCACGATGCTGCTCCACCCGGGCGTGCTCAAGGCGGCGATCCTGTTTCGCGCGATGGTGCCCCTGATGCCGGAACCGCGCGCCGACGCGCCGCTCAGCGGTGCGCGCGTGCTGATTTCCAACGGTCGCATCGATCCCATCGTCGCGCCGGAAGAAACCGACCGCCTGGCGCGACTGCTGCAAAGCAGCGGCGCCGACGTCGAAGTGCACTGGCAACCTGCCGGTCACCAGCTGATGCCTTCCGATTTCGCTGTCGCGAAGACGTGGCTCCAGTCGATAAAATAATGGAATGCATACGCAGGGCGCATTGACGCACCCGGGGATTCGCAGGTGGGTGGACGAGGTCGCGGCCATGACGCGCCCCGACCGTGTCCTCGTCTGCGACGGCTCCGACCAGGAACGCGACACGCTGGTGGCGGAGAGCGTCGCCAGCGGCGAGTTGATCGAGCTGAATCAGCAGAAGATGCCCGGCTGCTATCTGCACAGGAGCGCGCCCCACGACGTCGCCCGCACCGAGCACCTGACCTACGTCTGTACCACCGACAAGGAAGCCGCCGGGCCGAACAACAACTGGATGTCGGAAACGGATGCCCTCGCCCGCCTGACGCCCCTCTTCGCCGGCGCGATGACGGGGCGGACGATGTACGTCGTGCCGTTCCTGATGGGTCCGCCGGCATCGCGGTTCTCGAAGGTCGGCGTCGAGATCACCGACAGCAAGTACGTCGTCCTCAGCATGCGCATCATGACGCGCGTCGGCACTCCGGCGCTCGACCACCTCGGGGATTCGGACGACTTCACCCGGTGCCTGCACTCCCTCGGCGACCTCAGTCCCGAGCGCCGGTTCATCATGCATTTCCCCGAAAAGAACACCGTGTGGTCGATCGGGTCGGGGTACGGCGGCAACGCGCTGCTCGGCAAGAAATGCATGGCGCTGCGCCTGGCGAGCTGGCTGGCGCGAAAAGAGGGATGGCTCGCAGAGCACATGCTGATCCTCGGCCTGAAGGACCCGGAGCAGCGGATGCATTACGTGGCGGGGGCCTTCCCTTCGGCGTGCGGCAAGACGAATCTGGCCATGCTGGTGCCGCCGAAGGAGCTCCCGGGCTGGACGGCGACGACGGTCGGCGATGACATCGCGTGGCTGCGCCCGGGCGCGGACGGGCGCTTGTGGGCGGTCAATCCCGAGGCGGGCTTCTTTGGCGTAGTCCCGGGCACCAGCCATCGGACGAATCCGACCGCCTCCAACATGATCCAGCGCAACACGATCTTCACCAACGTGGCGGTGCGCCCTGACGGCACGCCGTGGTGGGAGGGGCACGACGATCCCGCTCCGTCCGAGGCGCTCGACTGGCAGGGGCGGCCGTGGACGCCGTCGGGGACGGAGAAAGCGGCGCACCCCAACAGCAGATTCACGACCCCGGCGACACAGTGTGCGTCGCTGTCGCCTGAATTCGACAACCCTGAGGGCGTGCCGATCGACGCCATCCTGTTCGGCGCGCGGCGGCAGCGCCGCATTCCGCTGGTGTTCGAGGCGCGCACCTGGCAGCACGGCACATTCCTCGGTTCGACGCTGTCGTCGGAGACCACGGCGGCGGCAACCGGCAAGGTGGGGGTACTGCGGCGTGATCCGATGGCGATGTGGCCGTTCTGCGGCTACAACATGGGGGACTACTTCCAGCACTGGCTCGACGTCGGCGCGCATCTGACGCGGCCGCCGAAGATCTTCCGCGTCAACTGGTTCCGCACCAACGCGGCCGGCCGCTTTCTCTGGCCGGGCTTCGGCGACAACCTGCGCGTGCTGAAGTGGGTGCTCGATCGCTGCGACGGCCGCGGTCAAGCGATTGAAACAGTCGTCGGGGCGGTACCGACACCTGAGGCGATCGATCGTACGGGAACCTCCTTGACGGCGGCCGACATGGCCGAGCTCCTCAAGGTGGACTCCGCCGAGTGGGTCGAAGCGATCGCCGGACAGGAAGAACTGATGCAGATGTTCGGCGCGCGCATGCCCGAGGAGATCAGGACGGAGCACGAGGATCTCGCCCGCCGCATCAACGCCGCCATCACCCCGCCCGACCTGATCGGCCGCGAGGGGGGGGAATAGACGGTTCGTGGTTGGTGGTTTCTCAACTAGGAACCACGAACCCCCAACTGACTAGCGTGTGAGCCGCACAATCAGGATCGGCGGGCCCCATCTCTGGGGGGTGGGTGCGACCTGGTACACAGTCGGTCCCGCGTTTACATACTCGCCATAGCGCGCAAGGTCCGTAGCGCTGATGACCAGGTAGTCGGCGCGCTGGCGGTACCAGTCCAGGGGCCGGTCGATGAGCATGTCCGTTCCAGTCACCTTGAACCCTGCGGACGCGAGGTAGGTCGGACCGTTGCTCTCGACGGCGACCCGCGCCGCACGCGGCGTATTGCTTCGCAGCCATTCGGCCGCGAGCGCGCGGGTGTCGGATCGTTTGAGCTGATCGAGCCACCGCACGGTGGCGGACGCGGGACCGTAGAGCACCAGCAGGACCGCGATCGCCGCGACTGCGCCGCGGCGCGACGGGCTGGCGAGCGGCGCCAGTCGCGCGAGCAGGTCCACCAGGTCGAACACCGCGGCGGCGATGAACAGGCACATCATCGGCAAGAGCGGAAGGGCGTAGCGTCCAAAGACGTGCGAGTGGGACGACAGCGCGTAGAAATACGCCGCGGTGAAGGCGACGGCTGGCATCCACCGCGTACGCGACCGGCCGCGCCAGAACACCGCGGCGAACCCCGCGATCGCCAGCGGCACGGTCCAGCGCGCGGCGGATGGCGAGAGGTGTTTCACATACAGGAGCCATGACGGATCCGTCGTATGCGATGGCGCCGCGAATCGCGAGAACTGCGCCGCGAAGCCGTCGAGAAAGCCCGGCAGATCGAGGAGGGTGTAGGGGGCGCCGGCCAGGAATGCCAGGGCCGCCGCCCCGAGCGCGGCGCCCAGCTTGCGCAGGCGATCGGGCGCCGATCGTTCGTGCAGCCACCACGCGGTGAGCACCGCCACCAGCGCGACGCCGCCGGTGTATTTCGCTGCCGCCGCGAGCCCGCACGCGGCGCCGGCCCACGCATACGCGCGCGCGGTCCCGACGCGCGCCGCCCGCATCGACAGCCACACCGCGAGCGTGCTGAGCGCCGCCATCGGCACGTCGGTGAGGATGAAATGCGATTCGCGCACGTGCAGGGGGATCGTCGCCATCTGTGCCGCCGCGAGCAGCGCGACCCGGCGCGAGTCCAGTTCCCGCCCGATCCGATAGGTCAGCCACACCGTCGCGACGCCGGTTAGGGCCGCAACGGCCCGCCCCGCCAAGTACACCGCGGTGATGGAAAACGCGTCGAGGGACGCCCACTCGCCGTTCAACGCGCCCCATAGAAACCGTCCGATCGCGACCATGGCGTGCAGGTAAATCACCAGCGTCGGGTAGTCGAAGATGTGCGGGTTCCAGTCGCCGGTGCGCAGGATGCGCAGCGCGCGGTCGACGACCTGCGGCTCGTCGATGCCGACCGCGTGCGGAATCCCGGCGTGGAGGAACCACAGCCGCGCCGCGGCGGCGACGGCGAGAATCACCGCGAGCCCCGCGTAGCGGGCCAGGCGTCCTGAGGAAAGGGGGCTGTCAGCG
>JANPCT010000804.1:0-2709 GCA_031431095.1 Acidobacteriota bacterium
TGGAAATCGGCGAACTCGACCACCAGGACCTTGACGCCGTCATTCGGGAACGGGAAGCTCCCCACCTGGGGCTGCAGCTCCCACCACTGCTCGAATTCAGCGGCCTGTCTGCTCGTCAGCACGGGCGTCTCTGCCGCCACGGGGCGGATTTGTTCCTCGGGAAACGCACGCGTCCCCCAGATGGCGCCGACAACGAACACGGCTGTCAGCAAAAGCGCCATCGGCGCCGACGCCAGCGTCCGCATGTCACGGGCAGCGCGACCGGGCAGCTTCGCCATCGGCACGGAACTGGCCCCGCCCGACAGCACGAAGACGCCAATCACGGCAACATACGTGGCGACGCAGAGCGGACACACTTCCTTCAGGATAAAAAAGGATGCGTAGGCCAGGTACAAGACGACGGCGAGCGCCAGCGTGGAGCCGGCGAAGATGTATGTCGGCGCACTGTCCTGGATCCGGCTCTTGCCGCGCGATCCCCACATCAGCAGCAGCACCCATGTGAAGAACAGGATGCCGCCGACCGCTACGGGCACGCCGCCCACCGATCCATACCGACTCAGGTACGCGGCCTTGCAGGAGACGGTGGCGTTGATGTCGCAGAAGCTCGAATAGTCCGGGTTCTTGATCAGGTTGGAGTGGACGTACGTGGCGGCGCTCGACGCCGCCAGACCGAGCAGGGCGAACGCGATCAGGAGCCTGCGGGCGAGGACTGTCATGGGAATGCGTTGATTCTAAAGCCTAACGCGTCAGGGCTGAAGCCTATTTGACTTCGGCGCCGTGACCGGCCGGCCCGGTCGCGGCCAGATTGCCTGTATAGGTTTGCTCCTCGTCGGCGTAGAGGATGCGGTCGACGTTGATGCCGTAAAAATGGATGCCGGTCACCCCGGGGCGCAGCGGGTCTGCCGTCGCGGCATAGCCGTCGGCCGGCACAGCGCCATTGCACGCCGGTGCCCCGGACTCGAGCGGCTTGGCGGCCATCTGGAAGATGTAGCCCGATTTCTCGAAAGGCTCCGCGCTGGCCGTGAGGTCGGGACTCAGGAACCCTTCGCCGGTGGACGGCACCGGTTTGGCCAGGTCGGGCAGGGTGCTCGCGTACTTCAGATTGCCGCAGGTCATCGCGAACTGCCATTGCGCTGCGGCAACGGAGCGCAGCGAGGCCAGGGCCGACACGTCGTTGCCCCGCGCCTGCATGCCACGATATTGGTTGAAGGCAATCGACAAGAGCACCGCGATGATCGCGAGCACGATCATCAACTCGATGAGCGTGAATCCCGCAGACGATGCACGGCGCGCGGCGCGCGGACGCCGGGTCGCCGCGATGCCGACAACGAGGAGGAGTGCCGTCATTCCTGAAATCATTAGACCGAGGGCGAACTCGCGCGGCCGGTACGAAAACCGTATCACGTGCCGTCCGGATGGCAGGACCACGGCGCGGTAGCGTCCGTTGGCGCGCGCAGTCTCCGCGGGCAGTCCGTCAACCTCGGCCGCCCACGACGAGTCGAAGGAATCCCGCAGCACCAGGGTCCCGCCGTGACCGGCCGACGCTTCCACCACGACCCGCGTCGCGCCGTCCTCGACGATGCGGGCGAATGGCGGCTCGTACGCTCCCGGTTGTCCCGCGGGTGATGGCAGCACACGGACCCGGACCACGTCGTCGCCGATGCCCGGATCGAAGAGCGCTTTCCGTTCCCACTCCGCGTCGCTCGGGTCGCCCGATGCCTCCGTGGACGCGGCGATGATGACGCGGGTTGCGCCGGCATTGCATTCGAACACGCGCATGTTCCAGCCGGGCACATCGGCGACCGCCCGCCATTGTCGTGATTCACTGATCGGAAGCACGCACCGCCGCACGCCGCTGCGCCGGAGGAACGCGGCGCGCTCCGCCGGCCCGGCGCGTTCGAAGGTCCGCACGGTGGCCTCGTAGTCCGCCGGCCAGAGATACGGCAGATCGTACGAAAGGGCTTCCCGCACGCGCCAGCCCGACGGAGCCATCGGCAGCTCCGCATTCAGCTCCATTCGCCCCTCGACCGCCGTGCCTTCGGCGGGAATCTGCCACGACGATGTCGCGTCGCGGTCGGTGGTGTTCATGAAGCCGCGGACACGCCCGCCGATATACAACCGCTGCCCTCCGGCCGAGGCCGTGTACCAGGCAGGTGGCGACACCTTGGCAGCCTCGGTCGTCAGGTTCAGCCCTGCACTGGCGGCCAACAGATCTGCGCACGTGGCGGCGAACAGCGCCGCGACCGCCATCGGCGTGCGACGGCTCAGCGCCGCAAGAAGGCAGCCCGCGAGGAGGAGCCCGGACGCGCGCGCGATCAGTGGCGGTGCAACACGGGCAAGAAAGGCGGCGCCGGCCGAAGGATCGCGCAAATGCGCACTGATCGATGCGGCGCGGGCGACGGCGGACGCGGTGTCGGGCGCGAGCAGCGCGATCAGCGACGCGATCAGACCGGCGACGGCAAGCACACTACCGATCGTCGCCAGCCGCAACAGAAACGGGGGGAGTGGCTCCGTTGAGCCTGATTCGACTTCACCCGCAACAGCGGCTCCCGGCTCACGCGGCCGAAGCGCCGCAAACCCCTCCGCGGCGAGCACCGCGACGGCCATGACGCTGAAGACCAGGTACTTCACCGGAAAACGGAAATAAGAGAGAGGCGGGAAGATTCGCCGTGCCATCGGGTAGAGGGGGGTGTAGCCGCCGAGCGCGGC
>JANPCT010000805.1:0-5810 GCA_031431095.1 Acidobacteriota bacterium
CGTCCGCGCAGAGGAAGGTCATCGCGCGCTGGAGGTCGGCTACGACCCGCCTCGACCCGTCCGGATGCTCGCCGCCGCCGTGAAACCGGGTGTAGGGCCGGCCCGCCGCGGCGCCGATCGCGTCCAGGATCGGCGTGAAGATATCGGTGTCGTAGTTGGAGAACTTGTTCTGCAGAACCGAGGTCACGCGCTCGAAGCCCATGCCGGTGTCGACCGACAGGGCCGGCAGCGCCTGCAGCTCGCCCCCGTCGAGGCGGTTGAACTCCATGAAGACGTTGTTCCAGATCTCGAAATAGCGATCGCAGCTGCATTCGAGGCCGCGGCACACGGCCTCCTGGCAGGGCGCTTCCGGGCGGTAGAACATGATTTCCGTGCAGCGGCCGCACGGACCGGTTTCGCCCATTTGCCAGAAGTTGTCGGCGGCGCCGAGCGCTGTGATGCGATCCGCGGGCACGAACTTCGTCCAGATCGCGAACGCCTCGTCATCGCGCGGGATCCCGTTCTCTCCCTTGAAGATTGTCGGGTAGAGCCGCGCGGGATCGAGCTGCCACACCTCGGTGAGCAGCGACCACGCGAAGGGAATCGCCTCGTTCTTGAAGTAGTCCCCGAACGAGAAGTTGCCGAGCATCTCGAAGAACGTGTGATGCCGGTGCGACGGTCCGACGTTGTCGAGATCGTTGTGCTTGCCGCTGACGCGCATCACCTTTTGCACCGTGGTGGCGCGCGTATACGGCCGCTTTTCCTTGCCGAGGAAGACGTCCTTGAACTGATTCATCCCCGCGTTCGTGAAGAGCAGCGTCGGGTCGTCGTGCGGGACGAGCGCGGAGCTCGGCACGACGGCATGTCCGTGCGTCTCGAAGTACGTGAGAAAACTGCTGCGAACTTCCCGAGAGGTCATCTGGCTATTCTACTGAAGTGTGGGCGCGCTCGAGGACCTGTCCCGGATCTCGCGAGCCGCTAGAAGTCGTCGGACGCGCCGCCCTTGCGCCGGGCGCGCAGGACCGCCGTGACGCTCGCCGGGGAGAAGCCCTGGCGCATGAGGAACTGGAACACCCGCGCGTACTCCGCGGCCGTGCTGATCTGCTGGTTGCTGCGCAGCTTCTTCTGCAAGGCCTTGGCAATGAGCGTCCGCTCGTCCACCTCGCCGAACGCGTCGGCCAGTGCTTCCGCCGCCACGTCCCTGGAGATGCCCATCATCTGCAGCTCACGCTGAATGCGCAGGCGGCCGCGTCCCTTGATGCGGATCGCCGTCCGCACGTAGGCTCCCGCCACCCTGGCATCGTCCAGCGCCTTGTTGTCGATCAGGAGCTCGATGGCGCGATCGACGTCGTCGCGCGAGTGCTCCCGCTCGATCAGCCGGTCACGGATCTGCTGAACGGACAGCTCGCGCCTTCCCAGCATGTGAAGCGCGTCAACGTATGCCGTCCGTTCGGGCATGGCTGCGGTTCCAGGCGAAGGCCGATGAACTGACGGACGTCCGCGTCCGCTACCTGCCGCCGAAGCGTTCGATGGTCGGCGGAGCCGCGGCCGGCGCGGCCGCGGGCTTGGCAGGTACACCAGGCTTGACGGCGGGCACCGCCAGCTTGGACGCCATCTCGTCGCGCGCCATGTCGGAGGTCGTCGAGATACCTGAGACCTTGAGCTTGAAGTCGTCCACATTCGTCGCCCAGCGCAGCGCCTCCTCCAGCGTCACCACGCGCTGCGAGTAGAGCTGGAAGATGGCCTGGTCGAACGTCTGCATCCCGTACTGGGACGTGCCCGCGGCAATGGCGCCGTTGATCATCGACGTCTTGTCCTTGTCGATGATGCAGTCGCGGATGAAGGCCGTGGTGGTCATCACTTCGACGGCGGCGGCGCGGCCCAGGCCGTCGGCGCGCGGCAGCAGGCGTTGCGACACCGCCGCCTTGAGCACCGCCGCAAGCTGAATGCGCACCTGCCGCTGCTGGTGCGGCGGGAAGACCGCGATGATGCGGTTGATCGTCTCCGTGGCGTCGAGCGTGTGCAGGGTCGAGAACACGAGATGGCCCGTTTCGGCCGCGTGCAGCGCCGTCTCCACCGTCTCGAGGTCGCGCATTTCCCCGACCAGGATGACGTCCGGATCCTGGCGCAGCGCGGCGCGCAGCGCGTGGGCAAAGGACTGCGTGTCGACGGAAATTTCCCGCTGGTTGACGATCGACTGGTTGTCGCGGTGCAGGTACTCGATCGGATCCTCGACCGTCATCACGTGCGCCTGGCGGGTGGCGTTGATGTAGTCGATCATCGCGGCGAGCGTGGTGCTCTTGCCGCTGCCGGTCGTCCCCGTGACGAGCACCAGCCCGCGCTCCTCCTGCGCGATCCGCTTGAGGACGGGCGGCAGGTTCAGCTCGTCGATGGTCTTGATCTTGGTCGGGATGACGCGAAGCACCAGTCCGACGGTGCCGCGCTGCTGGAACACGTTGCAGCGGAAGCGGCCGAGCCCGTCGATGCTGTAGGCGAGGTCGACGTCCTGGTTCTTCTTGAATTTCTCGACGTGCTCGGGACCGAGAATCGACTGCGCGATCGCCTCGGTGTCGGTGCGATCCATCCGCTTGTCTTCAGACGCGACGACGAGGGTGCCGTTGACGCGCATCATCGGGTAGCTGCCGACCTTGAGGTGCAGGTCGGAGGCACCGCTCGCGACGGCGATCTGGAGCAACTGATCAATATTCATGAACAACCCGCGACAGGGGACTCCGGCTACCGGGAAACACGCCGACGACGCGCCCATAAACACAGACGGCACAGAAAGATCCGTGCCCGTCGGTGTTGATCTGGTGGCCGGTGTGAACGTGGTTAGTGTAGCAGACGTGGCGCGCTAGGCGCGCCCGACCCGGGCACCCGCGCCGACCGGTTCACGCGGCTCGCCCTCGTAGACGTATTCGAGCCAGCCGTGCTTGTCGGCGACGACGCCGTTGATGACGTCGAAGAACGCCTGCTGGATCGCTGCCGTGATGGGGCCACGGCGCCCGTTGCCGACGGCGATCTTGTCCACCGAACGGATCGGTGTGACCTCGACAGCGGTGCCGACGAAGAACGCCTCGTCGCAGATGTACAGGAGCTCGCGCGGCAGCATCTCCTCGCGCACCTGAAAGCCGTGATCCCGGGCCAGGGTAATCACCGAATCACGCGTAATCCCCGGCAGGATCGACGCGCTGGCCGGCGGCGTGAAGAGGACGTCGTTGCGCACGACGAACAGGTTCTGCCCGCTGCCTTCGCTGAGATAGCCGGCGGTGTCGAGCGCGATCCCCTCGCTGTAGCCGTCGGTGATCGCCTCCATCTTGATCAGCGACGAATTGGCGTAGTTGGCGGACGTCTTCGCCAGCGTCGGGAAGGTGTTCGGCGCGGAGCGCGACCAGGAACTGACGCGCACATCCACACCGTTCTCGATCGCATCCTGTCCGAGATACGCGCCCCAGTCCCACAGAATCACCGCGGTATCGACGGGGCAGGGGAACGGGTTGACGCCGAGCGTGTGGTAGCCGCGATAGACGATGGGCCGGATGTAACAGGACTTGAAGTCGTTGGCCTTGATGGTGTCGAACACCGCCGTGTGCACCTCGTCGTACGAGAGCTTCAGGTCCATCCGGTAGATCTTGGCGGAATCGAACAGGCGGTTGAGATGGGCGTCGATGCGGAAGCACGCGGATCCGCGCGGCGTATCGTAGCAGCGGGCGCCTTCGAAGACGCCGCTGCCGTAATGGATGACATGCGAGGCGACGTGAATCTTCGCGTCCGCCCACTCGACGAGCGAGCCGTTCATCCAAATCTTGCCGGTGCCGGGAAACGCCATGCCTGTTTGCTACCCCCGGCGAAATGGTAGCACGCGCGGGTTCACTGTTGTTCGTTACAGAACGGG
This sequence comes from Acidobacteriota bacterium, assembly GCA_031431095.1. Classification (GTDB taxonomy): domain Bacteria; phylum Acidobacteriota; class Vicinamibacteria; order Vicinamibacterales; family 2-12-FULL-66-21; genus JAICSD01. The sequence goes on from JANPCT010000805.1 coordinate 3,875, forward strand.
CATCGATCCGTGCGCGCGTGAAGGGGCTTGCGGCACTGCCAGCAGAAGCGCGCGGCTGGGGTGTCGCGCGCCCGCAGCCGGCTCTGAATGCTTTGCGCATCGTCGCGCGACCCGCCGCGGGAGGTGCTGCCGGCCAGGCGCGGCACAGCGCCAGGCTGCGGCGTCCGCGTGGCGTTGCGCGCCGCCAGCACATCGTCCAGAAGGTCGGACGCGCGCTGGTAGCGGGACGTTGTGTCGGGCGCCAGCGCCTTCATGACGATGTCGCTGATCGATTTCGGGATGGCGCCGTTTTTCAGCCTGGGGGGTGACACCAGCTCGCCGGACAGCAGCTTGCCCATGTCACTCGGAGCCGGCGTGTCGTACGGGAGAACCCCGGTGAGCATCTGGTACATGGTGACGCCGAGTGAGTACAGATCGGAGGCGAACACCGCTTTGCCCTGGAACTGTTCGGGGGCCATGTAGGGCGGGCTGCCGATCACGGTCGTCCCATGCGCGGCGATTTCGAGGAACCGCGACGTGCCGAAATCGGCGACCTTGAGCATGTCGTGCTCGCCGACGAGGACGTTGGCGGGGCGCAGGTCGCGGTGAATGACACCTTGACGGTGCGCGTGATCGACGGCATTGCAGATCTGGCAGGTGAAGTCCAGCGCCCGCGTGAGATCGAGCGCGCCGTGAGTGCCGATGATGTTCTCGAGCGTCTCACCCGCGACGTACTCCATCACGATGAAGAAGACGCCGTCCTGCTTTTCCGCGGTGGTGATCGCGACGATGTTCGGGTGGTTGACGGAGGCGAGCAGTCGCGGCTCGCGCAGCAGCTCGCCGAAGTCCAGGTTCTGGCGGTGCGGCACCTTGATCGCGACCTTCTTGTCGATCCAGGTGTCGTGCGCGAGGTAGACCGTGCCGAAGCCGCCGCTGCCGAGCGGCGCGCTGATCTTGTATTTTCCGAGCTGCTGGCCCTTGAAGAGCAACGTCGTGGAGTATAGCGGAGATTCGATCGCGGCGGGCATGCGCGTCGCCGCGTACCGTCGCGATCGGCGCACCAGCGACGTCCACGGGTCCACCATGCGCGCGTTCGGCGTGCCGCGAGGGCCCCGCGGCTATAATCCCCGCCGATGCTCCCTCGTTTCCTCGCAGAGTCAATCGACCCGGATGGCGGAACCGCGCGCTTGCCTGAAGAGGAAGCGCGCCACATGGCGCAGGTCCTTCGTCTGGCCACCGGTGATGAGATTGCCGTCTTCGACGGCGCTGGCCGCGAGTTTCGCGCCCGCGTCGAGCGCATCGGCAGGAACGGCGCCGATCTGCGGCTGCTCGAGGAACTTCCCGCGGCGCCCGAGCCCGCCGTGCGGCTGACCCTCGCGACGGCCGTACTCAAGGGCGAGAAGATGGATGAGGTCGTCCGCGACGCGACCATGATGGGCGTGACGGCGATCGAGCCGCTCGTCACCGACCACACCGCGGCGCACATGAAACCCGGCGGCGCCCCCGAGCGATGGCGCCGCATCGCCGTTGCGTCCGCAAAGCAGTGTCGCCGCGCCGTGGTGCCGGCGATCGGCCCCGGGACGACATTCTCGGAATGGCTGCTCCGCGATCGCGCCGAACTGCGCGTCCTGCTCGTGGAGCCTTCAGCGGCAGTGGAGGGGCATCCCGTGTCCACGCTCGGCAGCACGAGACCGGCGACAGCATGCCTGATGGTCGGCCCTGAAGGGGGCTGGAGCATGGCGGAGATCGAAGCGGCGGCCGGCGGCGGGTGCGTGCCGATCACCCTTGGCCGGCGCACGCTCAGAGCCGACGCGAACCCGAACGACGCGATCGGGCTGTTGCAGTACGACTGGGGAGATCTCTAGCCTGCCGTCAGGCTCGAAAACAGAGTGCGGCCCATTCGCCCTCGACTTTTTCTTCAATCAAGGCGAGGCCGTTGAAGGCCGTCTGGATCACC
>JANPCT010000806.1:0-10416 GCA_031431095.1 Acidobacteriota bacterium
CGCGAAGGGACTCGCGCTCGGCCTCGTTCTCACCCTTGCCGCCGGTCTCGTCGTCTACGGGATGATGGCAGTCAGCCGTAGTTTCTGGTGGGTCCTGACCGCCGCCTTGTTCGGGGTCGCCGCCGTGCTGCTGTCCAGGATCGCGCCGATCGTGCTGATGCCGCTCTTCTACAGGTTTCGTCCACTCGATCGCGAAACCTTGCGGGAGCGGCTGTTGACGCTGTCGCGGCGCGCGGGGGTACCGGTGCTCGGCGCCTTCGAATGGGGCCTCGGCGAAAAGACGACGCGCGCGAATGCGGCGCTGGTCGGCCTTGGCAACACCCGCCGCATCCTCGTGTCCGACACACTGCTGAAAGACTACACGGAGGACGAGATAGAGGTGATCCTGGCGCACGAGATGGCGCATCACATCCATCACGACATCTGGACCAGCCTCGCCGTGGAAACGGCCGTCGTCGCGGTGGCGCTGCTCGCCGCGAATAGCGCGGCGGCGCGGTTCGCGGTCCCTGCCGGCGCGACCGGAGCCGCGGATCTCGCGGCGCTGCCAATCATCATCGTGTCGGCAGGCCTGGTGTCGCTGCTGTTGACGCCAATCGGTAACGCCTGGTCGCGCTACAACGAGCGGCGCGCCGACCGGTTCGCTCTGACGCTGACCGGCCGTCCCGGTGCGTTCATCTCCGCGATGCGCCGGCTCGGGCAGCAGAATCTTGCCGAGGAACGCCCTTCGGCGGCGGTGCTGTGGTTCTTCCACACCCATCCGACGATCGATCAACGCATCGAGACTGCACGGGCGTTCGACGCGGCGTAGCCGTCACCACCGGGACCGCCCCGCCCCGCGTCAGGCGCGTGTCATGGAATCCGTCCCATGCGCTCGCTGACGATTGGACCCAGCGCGACTTTCCGACAGGCTCGGTTCGGGCGCCGCCGCCGCGGGTGTGCGCGCGTTCGCGGCCTTCGACAGCCCCACGCCACGGCGCAGCGGCTGGGCCTGGGGACAGCAGTACCTGAACGGCGGCGTTATCGCCGTCGAAGCAAGAGTCGGTAAGGGCCGTGTGGTTCTCTACGGCGCCGAAATCCTTCAGCGGGCGCAGCCGCACCGGACGATCAAGCTGCTGTTCAACGCGCTGTACGGTGCCGCGGCCGGCTCGTAGCCTCTCATCCGGATAGAATCAGGCCACACACATATGCGGACTACGCCGGCCCTTGTCATCCTTCTGTTCGTTTTGGTCAGCCCCTCGTCCCGCGCTCAGGGCACGGTTTCCGGCGTGCCCGCACCCGAGTCGGTGTTCGGATTCACCGCCGGCGCGGACTACAAGCTGGCCACCTACGATCAATCGATCGAGTACTTCAGGAAGCTCGCGGCTGCAACCCGCTACCTGAAATTGATCGAAGCGGGAAAGACCTCCCAGGGGCGGACGATGTACTTCGCGTTGATCTCGTCGCCCAAGAATCTTGCCAGACTGGATCGCTATCGCGAGATCTGGCAGCGCCTGGCGCATCCTCGAGGGTTGACCGACGCCGAAGCGGAGAAGCTTGCCTCGGAGGGCAAGGCGCTCGTGCACATCGACGGCGGCCTGCACGCGACCGAGGTCGCCGGTCCCCAGCACACCCCGCTGCTTGCTTATGACCTGGTGCGCAAGGCGCAGGAGCCGGCGACCAAGGCGATGCTCGACAACGTCGTCGTGATGCTCTGGCCGACGATCAACCCCGACGGCCAGCAGATGGTCAGCGAGTGGTACATGAAGAACGTGGGCACTCCGTACGAATTGTCGGGCCTGCCGCAGCTCTACCAGGAGTACGTCGGCCACGACAACAATCGCGACGCCTACATGCTCAACATGATCGAGTCACGCGCGATCGAGCACACGTGGCGCCAGTGGGAACCGCAGATCGTTTACGTGCACCACCAGGTCGGGCCGTTTCCGACGCGAATCTGGCTGCCGCCGTTTTCGGAGCCGGTGGGTGTCGAAGCGCCGCCGGTGATCGCGCGCGAGGTCAACATGCTTGGAATGGCCATGGCCAAGGCCCTCGACGAGAACGGCCGGCCGGGCGCGACGCACATGGGCACGGCCTTCGACGCGTGGTACCCGGGCTATATCGACTACGCCCCGATTTTCAAGAACGTCGCGGCCTACTGGACCGAGACCGCCCTTTTCTCCTACGCCACGCCGCACGAGTACACGATCAACGATTTCCCGCAGAACATGCGCGAGCTACGGCCGCAGAGTCTCTATGCGAGTCCCTGGAAGCCAGGGTGGTGGCGGCTGCGCGATGCCGTGGACTACATGGAGACGGCGTCACTGGCGACGATCGAGTACGCCGCCAAGTACAAGGAGTCGCTGCTGATGAACCGGTACCGCGCCGGGCGCGACCAGATCGCCGCGGGGGCGACCACGCCGCCCTTCGCCTACCTCGTCCCTCAGGATCAGCGCGATCCCGTCGCCGCGGTGGAGCTGCTGCGACGGCTGGCCTTTGGCGGCGTTCGCATTTCACAGCTGACGGATGCCGCGACCATCGACGGCGCGACGTATCCCCGCGGAACCTGGGTGGTGCCGACCGATCAGGAATTTGCCGCCATGGCCCGAGAAGTGCTCGACGTGCAGAAATATCCTGACCTGCGGCAGTATCCCGGCGGACCGCCGGAGCGTCCGTATGATGCGGCCGGCTGGACGCTGCCGCTGCAGATGGGCGTCAAGGTCGTTGCCGCCGTGACCCCGCTCGCCGCCGATGTGCGCGGAAAGATGCAGCTGCTTGGTCCGCAGCCTGAGCTCAGGGTGAAGCTCGAGCCCTATAGCTCCTCTGCTGCGGACGCGGCGATCTTCGACAGTGTGCCTGGCGCCGGCTTCGACACCTACCCCTCTTCCGCAGCCATCGTTCCACCGCCCGGAAAACTGAGCGGCACCGGCCCCACGCTTTCGCTCGACGCCGCGCAGAACAATTCCTATCGCGCGCTCAATCGCGCCTGGAAGAGCGGCGGGACCGTGCGGTTCGCCAGCGGGCGTTATCTCGTCGACGGTTTGTCTGAGGCGCAGCAGTCGGATCTCGTCTCCTCGCTTGCCCTCGTGGCGCAGCGTACGGCGACGTCTTCGGCATCGGGCACGCCGGTGAAGAAGCCACGTATCGGGCTGTTTCGCCCATGGAGCGGCAGCATGGACGAAGGCTGGACACGCTGGGTGCTCGAACAATACGGATTTGATTACGTGACGCTGCGCCCGGCCGATTTCAAGACGCCGCTCACAGGCAAGGTCGACGCCGTCATCCTTGCGGACGATGCGCGGCTGCCGATTGAGGGTGCTGCGGCCGGTCGCGGTGGTCGCGGCGGTGGACAGGTGCGCCCGGAGTACGCCGACCGCCTCAATGTCGCGGACCTCGCGGCGTTCGACCAGTTCGTCCGCGGTGGCGGCACCGTCATCTGCCTCAACTCGGCGAGCAATTCCGCGATTCAGCAATTCAGACTGCCGGTGACGAACGTCGCCGCAGGGCTGCGGTCAGAAGACTTCTTCCTGCACGGCACCATCGTCGAAGTGACGACGGATCGCGCGCACCAGATCATGGCCGGAATGCCCGAGAAGGCGCCGGTGTTCGCCGACAGCAGTCCGGTGTTCGAAACGCAAGCGGGCTTCAGGGGCACCGTGCTGGCGAAATATCAGGAGACTGGTTCGCCGCTGCTGTCGGGCTATCTGATCGGCGAGAAGTATCTGAACGGCAAGGCGGCAGCGCTCGACGTGCAGCTCGACGCCGGGCACGTCATCCTGCTTGGCTTCCGTCCGGAGTGGCGCGGTCAGCCCTTCGGCAGCTTCAAGGTGCTGTTCAACGCCGCGCTGAGCGCCGGGCGCTAGCCGGAGTTACGCGCGGCATCGTTGCTGCCTGAGATTCCCGGCGTTGCCTGGCGAATCCCTGGTTTTTTCGATCGACGGCTGTCACGAGCGGGCGAAGTCGATGAAGCCCCGCTTCGGGTCGGTGCTCAACAGCCGCACACGCACGCGATCGCCAACGTCGAGGCCTTCAGCGCCGCGTTCCAGGCGTCCCTCCACCGGCGTCGGCATGATCCGCACCCACGTACCTTTCGGGCCGGCGCCGGTGACGATCGCATTGAAAGATTCGCCGATTTGTGGCGTCAGCCATAGCGCGGCCGCGGCCTTGGCAGCCAGTCGTTCGACCTTGTTGGCCGCGTCCTCCTGGCGGGTGCAATGCGCGGCCAGGCTCGTGAGGGCGTTCAGCGCATACGGAGGTGTTCGTCCCGCGATGGCCGCCTTGAGCAGGCGCTGTGTCACGAGATCCGGAAACCGCCGGTTCGGCGCGGTCGAGTGCGAGTACGTGCCGGTCGCGAGCGCAAAGTGCGCGCTGGCCTGCCCGGCTCCTTCGGCGACGTACTCGCCGCGACCGAGGAGCTTGATGACGCTCAGGGACAGATCAGGAAACGTGTCGGGATCCGCGGCCCGCCGCTCCTTGAGAAAGATCTGCAGCGCGCGCGCATCCGGTTCCGCGGGCAACGTCGTCCCGTATTCTGACGCCAGCGCGGCGATCCTCGACCAGCGTTCCGGCGATCGGACGATGCGGCGGATTGCGGCCATGCCGTGTTCGCTCAGGAACCGCGCCGTCACGCCGTTGGCCGTGACCATGAAATTCTCGATCAGGGACTTGGCGCGATTCGGCTTGTCGGTCCGCAGCTCCGTGACAGTGTCTCCGTCTACTACGGGCCGCAATTCACTGCGCTCGAATTCCAATGCACCTTCCACGACGCGCAGCGCGTGGAGCCGGCCCGCCACCGCATCCTGCAGGCGGACTTGGGCCGCAATCTCTCGGTTCCGTCCGACCGCCTTTGGTTCGGGCCCTGTATCGTCCAGCCAGGCGGCGATGGCGTTGTAGGTCAGCTGCGCCTTGTTCCGGACGAGGCCGCGGTAGACGTCCGAGGCGATCAGCGAGCCCGCGCCGTCAATGGTCATGTCGACGACCATCGCGGCCCGGTCCGCATCCTCGTTCAACGATGTGCGATCGGTTGACAGCTCCGGCGGCAACATCGGAAAGACCCGCGCGGGCGTATAGACCGACGTGGTGTTGAGCGCCGCGTGCGCATCGAGCGGGGAGTCCTTCGGCACCAGCAGGTCGACGTCGGCAATGGCGATCAGGATCCGCGTTCCAGTGTTCTCCTCTATCGCCACTTCCAGCTGATCGAGATCCCTCGAGTCATCGTTGTCGATCGACGACCACGGCAGCGCGCGCAGATCCCGCAGCCCTGCGGTCGACGGCGTGCCCAGGTGGGCGAGCTGTTCACGCGCCGCGGCGGGGAACTCCGGTTCGAGGCCGTGCGCAATCATCGCGTCGCGCGCGATTCGCTCCAGCTCGCGGCTCACTGGCGCACCGCCCAGCGATCCGACGCGGCGCCGGCCGCCTGCGCGATGGCGCCCTCTCGTGCCGCGACCGCGGCCGACGAGTCCTTGACGAACACCGCGATGGCTAGATGGCGTCCGCCCGGCGGTGTCACGATGCCGATGTCGTTGGTGGCTGCGGTCTTTCCATTGCGCGTGGCATTGGTGCCGGTCTTGTGCGCGACACTGGTGCCGCTGGGGAGGAGGCCCTTGATTCGCTGTGCGTCGCCGGTGGAAAGGCGGACCTTCTCACGCAGTGTCAGCCTCTTGCGGTCGACCTGCTCCAGGATTGCCATCGCGATCGGCAGCTTGTAGACGCTCTGCCTCGGGAAGCGATGGGTCTCATTCAGCCCGGCGCTGTCTGCCGTGCCGATGATCTGCGCGAAGACGCCGAGCTCTCCGCCGCAGCGGCTGCCGAGGTCGGCGAGGCGCGCCGCGAGTTCGGATGACTGGCTCGAGAGCGTCAGCATCACGATCACGATTGAGAAATGCACCCGCTCATCATAGCTAGTAAGCTGCAGATCCGGCCCATGACTGATCCCGATGTGCACGAAGTATTTCGCTACGGCCGAGGTGACGAGGTCCGCATTTATCGCTTCCATGTCGTTGCTGGTGGCACCGAGCTGTGGCGAGTCGGTCAACGTCCTGGCGAGCCGGACGATCGCATCATGGAAACCACGTTCACGCGGGCCAGCGACGCGGCGCAGTTTCTCGAGGAAGTGACGCGTGCACTGCTTGCCGGCGGCTGGCGTCGAATCTAGCAGTGCACGCCGTCACGTCATGACGTCGCGTGCCCTGCATCGGTTCGCCTGTGCAGACGATTGTCACCTGGGGGCCGTCACCGGGAGAGGCAGCCGCTGACGCAGTTCGCGGAGCCACTGCAGCACGACCAGGGCGCGCTCCGTCCCGGCGGGCTGCTCTTCGACGAGAAGTCGGCCCGTTGGTGTGACGGCCAGCACGCGGGCGCCGGCGCGTTCGAACAGGATGTCCGGTCTTCGCACCTCGGGCAGGATCTCCACGCGCATCAGGCGGCGTCCGGCAGTGAAATAGACGGCGCGTCCGTCGGCGCTCCACCGCGGGTGGCTTCCGCCACTGCTCGACACCGCGACTTGTCGCCCATCGTCCAGGTTACGGACGACGATCTCGGTGCGGCCTGATTCGTTCGATTCGAATGCCAGCCGGTGTCCATCTGGCGAGAAGGCGGGCATCGCTTCGTCAAAGGGCCCATCGTCCAGCAACTGTGGGAGGCCACCGCCGGCGGGGACGATTGCCGCAGCCATTCGTCCGCCACTGACTGTCATCGTGACGGCCATCCTTCCGTCCGATGCCAGGGAGGACGGGAAGAGGTGCGCACCGGGCCGGGCGATCGGAACGGCGGCGGTGCGATCGGCGACGCTGCGCGATCCGATGGCGAACGCGCCGGTCGTTCTCGTCGCAAAAAAGATCCGCTGCCCGTCCGCTGACCATGCGGGTGAGGCGTGCGTCCCGCCGTGGGTCACCCGCGTCAGAACGCCCGAGGCGAGATCCGCGATCCAGATGTCGGATCCCTGACTGTCGGCGACGACACCTGCCGCGCGCGTGGAATCCGGTGACACCACGAGTGACGTGAGGGTGGCGATCCGGGTGGAGTCGTCGCCGATGCGATCCGTCCACCTCGATCGCCCGGGCGGGCGGCTGGGAATCGCGGCGAGCGTACCGGCCGGGCTGACGGCCGCTTGTGCGACGCCGGTCCCGTTGCTGACGGTGTTGAGCACAGAATCGGCGCTGCCGACCAATGCAAAACGGCGATCGTCGAAGGCCGTGGCCTGGAGGTCGTTGCCGCTCGAGAGCAGCAGGTAGCCCGGCCCGACCGATGCCGCGCGCGTGACGCCGGATCGCAGGATGCGAGGGGTGGTTGTTCCGTTTGGGAGCACCGCGAGTTGACCTGGCTGTTCAGCCGCGAAGGATGAGGCGATGGTGAACAGCAGCCCCGAACCGCCGGCCACCCACGCGGGAGAGAGATGCCGCACCTCCCCGCGGTCCGCCTGCGGGGTGGTGACCGTCGTCACCGTTCCACCTTGGTCTGATATCACCAACAGTCCGCCCGCCGACGTCGCCGCGAAGGCGATCCGGCCGTCAGGCGCCCAGGAGCCGCCGCCCGGGGCGGATGCGTCCGCGAGAGTCGACGGGGGGCCGCCAGATGCGGCGATTTTCTTCAGTTTGCCGTCGGCGAAGAAGCCGACCCAGCGTCCGTCCGGCGAGAAGAATGGCGCACTGCCGCCGTCCGTTCCAGCCAGCCGGGTCGCCTCGAGGCGATCCACCGCGCGCGTGTAGAGCGCGCAGCCGCCGTCGGCGTTCGCGCACGCCGACCAGGCGAGCACCCTGCCGTCCGGCGAGACGGCGAGTGACGAGCCGTTCGGGTCGAAGCTCGTTCCCTCCTCTGGCGCGACCTCGAACCGCGCGATGAGCGGAGCCTCGGGGGGCGGCACGCCCGCCAGCCGCCACACCGCGGCCATCGCGAGCGCCGCGCATGCCATCGCCACCGTCCATGGCAGTAACTCCCACGCCATCGACGGTGGAAGGGTGGCAGAAAGTGCTCTGGCCCCACTCGCCCCCGCAAAGCGCCCTTCCGGGGTCAGACCCCGAACGGGGTCCGCCGGGGTCAGACCCCCAGGGGCGGTTCCCCCAGGGGCGGTTTCGGTGAGGGGGGGCAGGAAGCGGTAGCCGCGGCGATGGACGGTCTGGATGTAACGCGGCGCCTGGGGGTCGTCGCCAAGGGCCTGACGGAGAAAGCTGATCGCCTCCGCCAGGGACGTGTCGGTGACGAAAGCGTCCTTCCACACCCCATCGAGCAGGTCCTGTCGCGCCACCACCTGACCCGGACGGTCGATCAGGACCTCCAGGACCCCGAGCACCCGCGGCGGCAGCGCCACGGCGGTCCCGTCGCGCCACAGCAGCCGGCTCTGGCGGTCGAAGGCGAACGGCCCGAACCCCGTAAGCATCTTCAGAACAACTTAAGACATTCTTCGGGCCGTTTGAAGGTCTTTTCAAGACTTCCTCGCTCAAGATCGGCCACGGTCTCACCCATGTCTATGTTTGCGACCAAGTCCATCGAACAGATCAAGACGGAACAGATCGGTCACGGCGAGGGTGGCCTGAAACGCGTGCTCGGGCCCGGCCAGCTCATCATGCTTGGCGTGGGCGCCATCATCGGAACCGGCATCTTCGTGCTCACCGGCCAGGCCGCCGCAGCAAACGCGGGTCCTGCGATTGTCCTCTCCATGGTCGTCGCTGGACTGACGAGCGTCCTCGCCGCCCTCTGTTACTCGGAATTCGCCGCCACCGTCCCGGTCGCAGGCTCCGCCTACACCTATGCCTACGCCACGCTCGGCGAATTCATCGCGTGGGTGATCGGCTGGGACCTGATCCTCGAATACGCTCTTGGTGCCGCCACCGTCGCGGTCGGCTGGTCGGGAAACCTGGTGACGCTGCTGCATCAGATGGGATGGTCGATGCCCGCCGCCATCAGCGCCGCGCCCGGAACGGCGGTGCAGCTCGCCGGAGGCGGAACAGCGACGGCGGTCTTCAATCTTCCCGCCGTCCTGATCACGATCGCGGTGACAACCCTGCTCATCGTCGGAGTCAGCGAATCCGCAACCGTGAACGCCGTGATCGTGGTCATCAAGGTGGCGATCGTCCTCGTCGTCATCGGCGCCGGCGCCCTCTTCATCGACACGGCCAACTGGCATCCCTTCATTCCGGAAAACACAGGGACGTTCGGCGAATACGGATGGAGCGGCATCCTGCGGGGCGCCGGCGTCATCTTCTTCGCCTACATCGGCTTCGACGCCGTCTCGACCTCCGCCCAGGAAGCGCGGGACCCGCAGCGTGACATGCCCCGGGGGATCCTCGGATCCCTCGCGGTCTGCACCGTGCTCTTCGTCCTCGTCTCGGCGGTGATGGTCGGGGTCGTACCCTACAAGCAGATGCTGAACCAGCCGGCGCCACTGGTCATCGCAATAGAGTCGGCCGCGGGGCGCGCAGCGGGCACGCCGTGGGCGCCCCTGATGAATGCCCTCACGGTACTGCTGACGGTCGGCGCCCTCGCCGCACTCAGCTCGGTGATGGTCGTGATGATGCTGGCCCAGCCGCGCATCTTCCTGGCGATGTCCAAGGACGGCCTGCTGCCGAAATGGGCCGGAGCGGTCCACCCGCGCTTCAAGACGCCCCATATCTCGACGATCGTGACGGGGGTCGTGGTCGCCCTGGCCGCGGGATTGACCCCGATCGCGACGCTCGGCACGCTCGTCAGCATCGGCACGCTGATGGCGTTCGTCATCGTCTCCATCGGGGTGATCGTCCTGCGCCGCACGAGGCCCGACCTGCCCCGGCCGTTCCGCATGCCAATGGTGCCGCTCCTCCCAGGCATCTCGGCTTTCGTGGCCTTCGTGCTGATGCTCGGTCTCCCACGCGCGACCTGGGAGCGCCTGATCATCTGGATGGCGATCGGGATCGTCGTCTACTTTGTCTACGGACACCGGCGGAGCCACCTGCGCGCCTCGAACAAGCTCCCATGACGGAATTAGATAGGGCGTATTCCGCAATTCTGTTTTGGGCTCATGGCGCCTGGCGTTATCCTCGGTGAGTAGTTCTGCCGGGAGGTTTAATGGACCATCAAGCCAGCCGCTTCGTTGCCGTCAACCTGAGTGATGCGGAGTGGCGCGCCCTTCGCGCCGTCACGCCCGATCCCTGCGCCTGGATCAAGACGCAGATTCACCGTCTCCTCGATGAGTCGGGCGTCGCTCCCGTTCGCGACGAACACGAACACGCTCTTGCGGTAGACTTGGCCGACTGACCATGCGACGCTCCGCTCTCCTCACCGCCGATCGAAAGCGGGCCAAACGGGCCCGGCAGGCCAGTGGTGTGGAGACGTCCGTAATCTGAGCTTCGCGACCAGATACTTTTCCAGGACCGCCGGCCTCTACCAGGGCCGGCGGTTTTTTTTTGCCTCGACCGCGCCGGGAGCATCGTCAACATGAATCGTGGTTTCGCACGCATGTGGGGCATG
>JANPCT010000807.1:0-11004 GCA_031431095.1 Acidobacteriota bacterium
CGGCGAGCCGCTGCTTCGGCGGGATCTGCCTCGGCTCGTGGAGCTGCTGGCCTTTGGCGGCATCCCCTACGTGCTGTGGGGCATCTTCTTCCGGACGACCGTCGGCCTGCACGCCACGTGGCTGGTCAATTCCGCCACACACAAGTGGGGATCGCGCCGGTTCCAGACCCGTGACGACTCGACGAACAACTGGTGGGTCGCGCTCCTGACGTTCGGCGAAGGGTGGCACAACAATCATCACGCCCACCCGACGAGCGCGCGTCATGGACTGGCCTGGTACGAGATCGACGCGAACTGGATCGGTATCCGCACGCTCGAATTCCTCGGGCTGGCCTGGGACGTGAAGGGTCCGCGTCCGTCGCAGCTGGAGCAGGACCTGGACGGCTCCGCCGTCGCCTGATCCGCTGCCGCGTCCTGAGGCGTCAGCGTGTACGATGGTGGACACGGTGATACTCGATCGGTTCGACCGCCCGCTGCGCAGCCTGCGCATTTCCGTCACGGACCGCTGCAATCTGCGCTGCCAGTACTGCATGCCGGAGGCGGACTACGCGTGGCTGCCGCGCGAGAGCCTGCTGGACTTCGATGAAATCGCTGCCATCACTGACGCGTTCACCGCGCTCGGCGTCGATCGAGTCCGTCTTACCGGCGGCGAGCCGCTGCTTCGGCGGGATCTGCCTCGGCTCGTGGAGCTGCTGGCCGCCAGGCCGGGGATTCGCGATCTCGCCCTGACCAGCAACGGCGTGCTGCTCGCGGGCCACGCCGCCTCGCTGCGCGCGGCCGGGCTGCGCCGCATCACCGTCAGCCTCGACACCCTGCGGCGCGATCGATTCCAGGCACTCGCTCGCTTCGACGAGCTGCCCGCCGTCCTCGCCGGCATCGACGCTGCCTCGCGCGCGGGCTTCGAGGCCCTGAAGATCGACACGGTCGTCCTGCGCGGACGCAACGACGACGAGCTGCCGGCGTTGATCGAGTTCGGGCGGGGCGTCAACGCCGAAGTCCGCTTCATCGAATACATGGACGTCGGCGGCGCCACGCACTGGTCGCAGGACGCGGTGGTCTCCCGGCGCGAGATTCTGGCGCGGTTATCCGCCGCCTACGGAGCGATCGAGACGCTGGCAGCCGCGGCGCCGCACCCGCCGAGCGGTTCCGTCTTCCGGATGGGACGACGTTCGGCATTATCGCCTCGACCACCGAACCGTTCTGTGCCGCCTGCGATCGCAGCCGGCTGACCGCCGACGGATTGTGGCTGCTGTGCCTCTACGCCCGAGGCGGCCTCGATCTGCGCCATCCCCTCCGCGAAGGCGCCACGAGCGAAGAGCTCGCCCACCTCATCTCGACCGTGTGGGCGATGCGCGCCGATCGCGGCGCGGAAGAGCGTCTCCAATCCCCGGCGCGCGAGGTGCTGATTCCGGTCGCCGCGCTCAGGCGCGACGCGCATCTCGAGATGCACACCAGGGGCGGGTAGCCCAGCTCTCAGATGTCAGATCGCTCGGTCGCCTTATTGCCGCGCGATGCCCGGCAGTGGCGGCGCGGCGTTGGGCACCGCCGTCCGGAAGTCCTCGCCGACCACGGCCGCGATGGTCGCCGCCAACTGCGACGTCGTGACGGTGACCGACTCGCGGACGCCGAGCGGCGCCACCTCGGGGCCGATTGCCGCGAACCAAGTGTTCTCGGCCGCCGGCACCTTGCGGCCATGATCGTTCCAATCCGTTGCCGTCGCACCCCGGCCGTGATCGGTCGTCACGAGCAGCGTCGTCGTGCCGGCGTACTCGGGCATGGATTGCAGCGTCTCCCATACACGGCGGATGAAGCGATCCGCGCGGAACGCCGCGTCGAGATAGAGGTCGTAACGGCCTCCGTGCGCCCACTCGTCACCCTCGCCCAGCATGATGTACACGGCTCGAGGTTTGCTGGTGCGCAGAGAGTCGATGGCGGCGTAAACCATGGGCGCGTCAAAGGTCCCATAGTCCCAGTACGGCGGCAGATCGGCGGCGAGTTGGTTAATCGCGCGCGCCTGTTCACTGGCCGGCGCCGGCACCGGCATGAAGCCGGTCCCGACGGGAATGCGGCTGCGCGTCGTATTCAGGATCGACGGCAGCACATCCCACGCACCGAACGCCGCAACCCGGCCGATGAAACCCGGGCGTCCGTTGAGCCACTCGAGCACCGTGATGTTGGGGTTCGGCTGCTTGTCGTTGCTGTCGATGCGCGGATCCGCGGCGCCGGAAAGCATCTCGTTGTAGCCGGGATACGAGAACCACAGACCGTTGGTCAGGTGCGAGCGGCTCTGTTTGGCGGGATCGCCGAAGATTTGTCCCTGCGCCGCCACCGTCCCCCAGATGAACGGCATCAGCGCCGCGCGCCTGGCATCCGGGGTTGCGCCCGAGAAGCGTTGCTCGATCACCCCCGGCGCGCCGTCCTTTTCTTTCTTGAAATACTCGGCGTTGGCGCCACCGAACATCTCCTGCCAGCGCAGACCGTCGATCGTGATGACGACGACGTTGCGGGCCGTGGCGGGCGCCTGAGCGTGCGGTCGGATCGCGACAAACGCCAGGGCCACGGTGAGGCCGATCGTCCACTTTCGCATGCGCGCTACCGTACAACATGCGGCCGGCCGGTGCCACCGTGGGTGCACCGCCGCATTCAGGCGAGCGCGGTGACCGGCGGGCTCGGCGCGGCGACGAAGGCACCGCGCTGCCATCGCGCGGCGAAGGCCGCCGCGTCGCCGTGCACCAGCGCCCAGACGCTGCCGCCGAACCCAGCACCGAAACTGCACGCCGCAACAGCGCCGAGATCGCGCGCGGCGCGCGCCAGCGCGATGGTTTCGGGCACCTGGTTGCGGAGCAGGTGTTCGGCGTCCGCTTGAGAACCGCGGGCAAGCTCTCCGATGCGCGCGGCGTCGCACGTGCGAAACGCAGACAGCGCGTCAGGGATTCGCGCGTCCTCGGCGATGAAGTGCTCGAGCCGCTTGCGCAGGTCGTCGGGCGGCCAGTCGGCGGCCGCGGACATCCCGGTGAGGGCGCGCAGTTGGTCCGCCCCACCCTGCGCGACGACGTCACCGATCGACGCCGCCGCGGGATGCGAGGCGTTCCACATCTCGAGCAGCAGCCGCGCGCCGCGCGCGAGGTTGTTGTACGCGGACTGCGAGTTCCCGGTCTTCGACGATCGCACCTCACTCGGCGCGAGCACGAAACGCCAGCCGTCCGGCATGGCGACACCCCCGGCGGTTCGCATCGGCACGAACGCGAACGCCGACAACTGTCCGGGCGCGCCGGCGAGTATCGCGGCGTGGTCCTCACTGCCGCCGTGAGTGCCGACGCCGGCGTCGCCCGGCAGTGTGCCGAATGTCATGCCGTTCTCGATGCAGGCGAAATACCCCGCGAGATCGTGCGTGCTGCGGATGTTGTCGGTCCACTCACGGCGGGTCTCGATACCTGCGACACGCACCAGGACAGTCGCCATGGCGATGACCAGCGCGCTCGAGCTACTCATCCCCGAGGCGCGCGGCAGGTCCCCTGCGAACACGACATCGGCGCCCAGCGCGGCGCCGGGAAAGTTTGCCGCCAGCCGACGCGCCGCAACTTCCACGTAGTGACGCCACCCGGTGAAACCGCCCTCCTCGAGCCTGCGCAGGACCAGGCGATCGCCGCGGCGCGCGTCGACGACGTGCAGGCTGCCGTCAGGGCGTGGGCTGGCGACGACAGCGAGACCGTTCGGGACGGCGCAGACCAGCGTTCGCCCGCCGGCGTAGTCCGTGTGCTTGCCGAACACCTCCAGGCGGCCGGGCACCCACCAGGCGTGACGCGGCCGCTCGCCCGTGTGACCGTGGAAGGCAGACAGGACCAGATCGAACAGCACGGTCTTCGACGCCAGGGCATGAGCATCGAGTCCACGCTCGACGAGCGAGGCGGCCAGCGCCGAGCCAATCACGGGCGAGGCACCTGGCCGGCCAGGCGACGTTCGACGTCGGCGGCATCCGCGCGTTTCGACAAATCGAGCACCGGGCCGAGCGAGGGAATGATTCTGAAACGCGCGCCGCGGCGCGTCGCCAGCCCCACCGCCTCAGGCAGTTCGAACTCGCCGCGTGACGAGCGCGGCACGTCACGGCACGCGTCGAATATGCGCGCGTCGAGGCGCCAGAGATTCATGCTGATGTGTGTGTCTTGGAGCGCAAGATCCGCACCCGGCCAGGCCGGCTTTTCGATGATGCGGGTGAGGTAACCGTCGCGATCGACGTCCACGAGAGCGAAGGCCAGCACCCGCTCCGCTGCGATGTTGCTCGAGCGAACGAGATCGTCGCGCTCGAAGCCGCACAATCCTGGCTCGTCCAGCGCGGCCAGCGCGGCCAGCGCCGCCACAGGATAGAGATTGTCGGCGTTCATCGCGAGAAAAGCGTCTCCCTTCGTCCATGTTTCGGCAGCAAGGATGGCGTCCGCGGTACCGACTGGCTCCGGCTGAACGATGTAAGTCAGGACGATCCGCGCCGGTGGATTGGCGCGGTAATGCTCGGCGATCGCCTCGTGTTCCGGCGCGACCACCAGGCCGGCCTCGGTCAGCCCGGCATCGGCGAGCGCGCCGAGCACGTAGTCGAGGAACGGGCGCCCGTGCACGGGGATCATCATCTTGATGCCCGCGTCCGCGGCGCGCCGCTGTGCTTCATCGAGTGTCGCGCCGGCATCGGGCGCGCGCATGCGCGAGCCCAACCCGCGCGCGAGGACCACCGCCCGCGTCGTCGCCATCCGTTACATGTGAAAGATCGGGAGCCGCGTCTGCGTCTTCCATCGGCCGCGGCTGAAATCCGGGAAGTCGACCGGCGCCGATTTGCGCGCCACCGACTGCACGCTCAGTCCGACGACGGCGCTGAGGGCAGCGGCGTCGTAGACGTTGAAGTCGGTCGGCTGCCCGTCGCGCAGGCACTTGATCAGCCGGTAGTCCTCGATGAAGTCCATCCCGCCGTGGCCGGCGCTCTTGGCCCGCTCGGCGATCTCCTTCCACAGTGGGTGCTCGAACTCGGCGAACATCTCCTGCGCCTCGACCCATTGGTCCGACTTGCCGCGACCCTCGACGTAGACGCGGTTGGGATAGCCCTGAAAGAGCCCCGTCGTCCCCTGAACGATATTGATGCGGCTGTACGGACGCGGCAGGTTGGTACAGTGCTGAACGACAATCGTCTTGCCGCGCGCGGTCTGGATCAGACTGACGTTGATGTCGCCGAGGACGTAGCGTTCCTTGCGCTTCGGGGAGTCGGGCGGCAGGTGGGCGGCCGCGAAGTCCTGCAGGCCGCGTGACGGTCCGCTCATCGACACCATGTGGTCGAAGCGATCGCCGCGGTTGATGTCGAGACAATTGGCGACGGGACCGAGACCATGCGTGGGGTATAGGCGACCGGCGCGGGATGGCCGGCGGCCGTGATGGCTTTCGTCGCCCATTCCGTGCGCTCGGGGCGGACGTCACAGACGGCGGCAATGCGGCATCCCGGCACCTGCAGCAGGTTGCGCACGTGGCCGGAGCCCTGTCCGCCGATCCCGACGTATCCAATGCGCACGATCTCCATAGGGGGAGCCGTCAACGGCGCGGCGGCCGTCTGCGGCGCCACCGCCTCGGACGGGCCCGCCGCCAGCGCGCCCGCGGCGACCGCGGATCCGCTGATTTTCAGGAAGTCTCGCCGATCCATGCGGGATATCTTAAGGCATGGAACGCGTCAGGTGGGGCATCATCGGGTGCGGTGGTGTGACCGAAGTCAAAAGCGGGCCGGGCTTCCAGAAGGCGGATGGCTCGTCGCTGATCGCGGTGATGCGCCGCGATCGGACGAAGGCAGAGGACTACGCCCACCGGCATGGCGTGCCGCGGGTGCACGCGACTGCCGACGCGCTGATCGCCGATCCGGATGTCGATGCGGTTTACATCGCCACGCCTCCCGGCACTCACGGCGAATTGTCAGTGCAGACGGCGGCCGCCGGCAAGCCGTGCCTGGTCGAGAAACCCATGGCGCGCAACCATTCCGAGTGCATCCGCATGGTCGAAACCTTTGCCAGAGCGGGCACGCCTCTGTGGGTCGCGTACTACAGGCGCGCGCTGCCCCGCTTCCTCAAAGTCAAGGAGCTGCTCGATGCACAGGCCATCGGCCGGCTGACGTCTGTGCACGTGCAGATCACGGATACGCTCGCCACCGGCCGGGACGCCGCGGACTGGCGGTTCGATCCGATACAAGCCGGCGCCGGCCTGTTCCTGGATCTGGCATCGCATTGCTTCGACATCCTCGACTTCATGGTCGGTCCGATCACCGACGTCTACGGCATCGCTCTCAACACCGGCGGCGCTTACGTGGCGGAGGACGTCACCAGCGCGACGTTCCAGTTCGACTCGCGCGTCGCCGGCACCGGCATCTGGAACTTCAACGCGGATGCAAAGACGGACGTGTTGGTATTGACCGGACCCCTCGGAACAATCGCGACACCCGTGTTTGCGGACGGCGATGTCACGGTGTCGCGCGCCGGCGGAATCGAGCGATTCCCGCTCCGCAATCCACCGCACGTGCATCAGCCGCTGATCCAAACGATCGTCGACGAACTGCGCGGCCGCGGGCAATGCGCGTCGACAGGTCGGTCCGGCGCCCGCGCCTCATGGGTGATGGACCGGTGCGTGGCGGAGTATTACAGCCGCGGCTAGTGCCCCGATCGCGAAAGACCTCGGCATTCGACCGGCGCTGCATCCCGCGCTGCGGCGTTGCTCCTCCCTGACATACTCCCGGTGTGCGCGGTCGTCGCGCCGTGCAGCGCGGGCGCTTCACCGGTCTCGGGGCGCGAGCCATGTCGCGATCGGAGCACTAGCTCGCCGCTGGAAAGGCGGCTAGTATGCGGGCATGACTGGGGTCACCTCGGCGGCTTATACGCACCGGCACCCGTTCGCGGGCACCCGAATCGCCAGCTATCGCATCACGCCGCCGTCGGCGCCAAAAGACACGCAGCATCACGTCGTGTCGCTCGCGGGGTCCGGTATTGCCTATCGCCCCGGCGATGCGCTGGGTGTCTGCCCGCGCAACATCGAGCCGCTGGTCGACGCGATCCTGCAGCGCCTCGGCGCCACTGGCATGGAGCCGGTCACCGCGGGCCACGCTGAGATGGCTTTTCGCGAAGCCCTGAGCGCAGAGTTCGATTTGGCGCTGCCGAGCAAGCGCCTGCTGGAGGCTTGCCTCGCACAAGGCGCAGAACACTTCCGGCCGATGCTTCAGAAGGGATCAGAAGAGCAGCTCAAACATTATCTGCACGCCTGGGACGACGTGCACGATGTCCTCGACGTGCTGAGCGACGCGCCGCAGGCGCAGTTCACCGCGGCGGAGTTCTCGGCGCTGATGCGGGCGCTGCAGCCGCGCCTCTACTCGATCGCATCCAGTCAGCGTGTTCACCCCGACGAAGCGCACCTGATGGTTCTCGCCGTCACCTACCCCTCTCGAGGACGCGAGCGTTTCGGCGTCGGGTCCACATACATCAACGACCGCTGGCCTGAGAGCACGACCGCTCCGGTCTACGT
This sequence comes from Acidobacteriota bacterium, assembly GCA_031431095.1. Taxonomy (GTDB): domain Bacteria; phylum Acidobacteriota; class Vicinamibacteria; order Vicinamibacterales; family 2-12-FULL-66-21; genus JAICSD01. Next base: position 7,531 of record JANPCT010000807.1, read on the forward strand.
CCAGGACGCGCAGAAGCACTTCGCCATGCCGGCCGATCCCTCGACGCCGATAATCATGATCGGCCCCGGCACGGGGCTGGCGCCGTTCCGCGGTTTTCTCGAAGAGCGCGAGGTCGTCGGGGCCGCCGGGAAGAACTGGCTGTTCTTCGGTGAGCAGTCTCGCGCCTGGGGGTTTTATTACGGACCGGAACTCACGGACTGGGAGCGCCGCGGCCTGCTGCGGCTGGATCTGGCGTTCTCACGCGACCAGCCGGAGAAAATTTACGTGCAGCATCGCATGCGCGAGAACGCGCGTGACTTGTATGGCTGGCTGGAAGAAGGGGCAGAGGTGTTCATCTGCGGCGACAAGGGGAAGATGGCCGCTGACGTGCAACGCGAACTCGTCCGAATCGTCGAAACGGAAGGCGGACGGACGTCTGAAGAGGCGGCCGAATACATGGCCGCCCTCAAGAAGTCCCATCGGCTGAAACTGGACGTGTACTAGGCGCTCAGCGTCCTCTTAGCGCATAAGAACGAACGCGACATAAAGCGCAGCCACGCCGCAAACAGCCAGTCCTGCGATGAAGACGACGCGCATCCGCCGCAGCCGCTCCGCCTCCGCGAGGCGGAGCTCGGCGATGTTGGCCCATAACGCCTTCTGCAGGCCGACGTTGGTTCCCACGCCTGCTGTGATCGCCCCGGGAGCGCCCACTACGGGCGCCCCGGTTTCCACCGGCGCAATGAACCTATAGCCTCGCCTCGGCACCGTTTCAACGTAAAGAGGTCGTTCGGGCGAATCCCCAAGTACGTCACGGATCTGCTTGATCGCGAAGTTGACCGCCTGGTCGAAATCGACGTGCGTGCCGTCTGGCCAGAGCTCGTTGCGGATCTCTTCGCGGTTGACGAGCGTGCCCGCCCTGCGGATCAGCAGCATCAGCAACTTGAAAGGCTGCGGCTGCACTTTCAGGCGGCGGCCGTTCCGGCGCAGTTCCCCGGCGGCCGCGTCGAGTTCGAACTGGCCAAAGCGGCTGGTTTCGGAGGGATGGGAATGCATTCGCGATTAGCGGCCCGTGAGCGCTCGTCAGACGTTATCACGGCGTCGTGAACCCCGCCTATCGAGCCAGCCAACAGACGGTGAGTAAAAGACTTGACCGCTCATCATTCGCTCGCCGATTGCGCAGCGGGCGCGCATGGAACCCTTCCGGTTGCCGTCGTATGGTTCGCGTGAAGATGGAGGATCGTATGAACGCACCCGACCTGGCGGAATGTGAAATGGTGAACGGATTGGATGAGCTGGATGTGGTAGGAGCCGCCCGTACCAACGCCTGCATCCTGTTTACCGGAGCGAGAGACGCGAAGACACTCGCGCTGCGGATCCACAATGCCAGCGGCTGGCGCTGGGGCACCTTTGTAACGGTCGACTGCGCGGCGCCGGACCACGTCGTCGAACAGCAGCTCTTCGACATTCTCACGGCGACCGACGCTCACCGCGACATCCCCGAACCGTATGCCCGGCTTCGTCAGGCCGGCACGGTCCTTCTCGAGGGCGTCGGAAACCTCAGCCCGTTCATGCAGACGCGGCTCGCCGCCGCGCTCGAGCGCCGCCCGCGCAGGCGCCTGATGGCATCGACTCCCGAGTCGCTACTCGATCGCGTCAGGGACGGACGCTTCGATGCCCGGTTATTCGAGCTGTTGAACGGGATCACCGTGATGGCCGGCGCCGACGGTCGTACTCGTCGGGCCTAACGGCAACGGGCCGCGTGATTCCTCCACGCGGCCCCAAACCCCGCGGTGCGTCCGGCCTGGTCCCGCGCGGTGCCTTCAGGGGATCCTTCGTGCCGGTGCTCAGGCGCTCCGCGAAGTAGCCGTCCATCCGGTAGCCCAGGGGCGGCGTGATGGCGTCCGCAGTGGTATCGCCACGTTTTTCTTGCTTCCAACTGCGCCCGACCGGTATCCTCTCGCCGCATCCCAGGCGTGTGGCCGAAAGCCCGGGAGGTGAAGAGAACGAAGAACCCGCTGGCGTGGATTCCTCTTTCTGCGCCGCCTTCAGCGCGTCCTTTGCCTCGCCGCACCGGCAACTGGCTATGATGGCGCGGCCATCAGGCGGGAACAGCCGCGACTGACCGTCACGCTCGTAAACGACCAGGAGCAACGCACGCAGTGGGACTCGGACACCGGGGGGCGTCAGCTTCCACAAGGTACGAGAAGTCGGCGAACTGCTGTTCGCATCGTTGAACACGACTGGCCAGCAAGGGGGTCGCGGATGTGGAGCCGAAGGCATTTTCTGGAGACGGTCTCGGGATTGCCGCTGGTGGGCGGATTCGTGGCCGCGGTCACCGCGCCTGCCGCGGTAACGCCCGCTGCGCGCGGCGGACGGGACTACCTCAACGAGCTGGGGGTGCGCCCCTTCATCAACGCCGCCGGAACCTACACGGCCATGACCGCATCCCTGATGCTGCCCGAGGTCATGGACGCGATCACGTATGCCTCCAAACACTACGTGATGCTCGATGAGTTGCACGACAAGGTGGGGGAGCGGATTGCCGGCCGGCTGCGATGCGAGGCCGCCATGGTGACATCCGGCGCCGCCGCCGCCCTGACCCTGGGCACGGCCGGCGTGCTCACCGGCACGGACCGGCAGAAGATGATCGATCTTCCCGACCTGACCGGGATGAAGAGCGAAGTCATTATCCAGAAGTCCCACCGTTTCGGCTACGACCACGCGGTGCGCAACTGCGGCGTCCGGCTCGTCGAGGTCGAGACGCGCGAGGATCTGGAGCGCGCGGTCAGCGAGAAGACGGCGATGATGGTCTTCTACAACAACAACAACAAGGTGGGGCGGATTCAGGACGAGGAGTTCGTGCAGTTCGGAAAGAAGCACGCCATTCCTACGCTCAACGACGCTGCGGCCGACGTCCCGCCCGTGGACAATCTCTGGAAGTACACCGCCATGGGCTTCGATCTCGTGGCGTTTTCCGGGGGCAAGGGCCTCCGCGGCCCGCAGAGCGCCGGTCTGCTCCTCGGCAGGAAAGACCTCATTGCGGCCGCGCGGCTGAACGCGCCGCCCAACGGCAACACGGTCGGCCGAGGCATGAAGGTCAACAAAGAAGAGATGCTCGGGATGCTCGCGGCGCTGGAGACCTACCTGGCCAAGGATCACGCGCGCGAGCAGCGCGACTTCGAGCAGCGCGCCGAGGCGATTCGAGCGAGCGCCGCAGCCGTGCCCGGGGTGACGGCAGAAGTCTTCGTGCCTGAGGTCGCCAACCATGTTCCGCACGTACGGATCTCCTGGGATGCCACAGCGGCCGGCATCACAGCCACCGGCGTCGTCAAGGCCCTGCGGGACGGAGAGCCGTCGATCGCCACCCGTTCCGAAGAGGAGAGCGTCGTGGTTGGCGTCTGGATGATGCGGCCGGGAGAGGCGACGGTCGTCGCCCGGCGTCTGCGCCAGGTGTTAGAGAAAAAGGCATAGTGCGGCAGCTGGCCGACGATCTG
>JANPCT010000808.1:0-2134 GCA_031431095.1 Acidobacteriota bacterium
TCGCGCTGGCGCGGCTGGCCGCGGCGCCCGCGGGTGGATGGGAGGAGAAGTGGTCCTGACGTCGCGCGCACGTTTCTCAGCAGTTGCTGCGATCGGCGCATGGATGGCGCCGATGCTCTCGCACAAACGGGCGCCCCTGCCGAAGCGCGAGATCCGAAGCGCCTGACTGTCCGGCTTGACGGGCACGCGCCGCCCGCATAACCTGTCGATCGTTCCTGATCTGACCCCCATGATGCGTTCCTGGCTTCGCAACCGCACCGCGTGGCTCCGCGCCGGTGTCCTCTTTTACATCGTTCGCACGGCGTTCCTGGCGACGGTTGCCGCGCCGGCGGCGGCGGGCGATGGTGCCGCGTTGACGTTTACCGACATCACGGCGACGGCCGGCATCCGCTTCCGCCATAACAGCGGCGCGTTCGGCAAGAAGTACCTGCCGGAGACGCTCGGATCAGGTGCCGTGTTTTTCGATGCCGACGCGGACGGCTGGCCCGACATCTTTTTCGTCAATTCGCGCAACTGGCCGGGCCGCCCGGGGGCGGCGTCCTACCCGGCGTTCTATCGCAACAATCACGACGGCACCTTTGCCGATCTGACGCGCCAGTCGGGGCTCGCCGTGCAGATGTATGGCTTCGGCGCTGCGGCGGCAGACTACGACAACGATGGCGACGCCGATCTCTATGTGACCGCGCTCGACGGCAATCACCTGTTCCGCAACAGCGGCGCCGGGAAGTTCACCGACGTCACCGCTGCGGCCGGCGTCGGACTCCAGGCCTTTTCCACCGGGGCGCTGTGGTTCGACTACGACCGCGACGGCAAGGTCGACCTGTTCGTCACCAGCTACGTCGACTGGGCGCTCGAGAAAGATCTCAACTGCTCGCTCGACGGCACCAGCAAGTCGTATTGCACACCCGAGGCGTACAAAGGCCGCTCGCCGGTGCTCTTCCGCAACCGCGGTAACGGCACCTTCGAGGACGTCACCAAAAAAGCGGGGGTGTTCGACCCGACGGGCAAGGGCCTCGGCGTGGCGATGCTGGACTACGACAGCGACGGCTGGCTCGATCTGCTGGTGACGAACGACACCGAGCCGAACCGCCTGTTTCGCAATCAGCGCAACGGCACGTTCACCGACGTCGGCATGACCGCCGGTGTGGCCTTTGACGAGGCAGGCGTCGCGCGAGCGGGGATGGGCGTGGATGCCGCGGACTTCGACGGCTCCGGCCGTCCGGGCATCATCATCGGCAATTTCTCCAATCAGATGATGGCCCTGTACGCCAACGACGGAAAGGGGCTGTTCATCGACGAAGCGCCGGCGTCCTCGATCGGCCGCGCGTCATTGCTGTCGTTGACGTTCGCGTGCTTTTTCTTCGACGTCGATCTCGACGGACTGCTCGACATCTTCGCCGCCAACGGCCACGTCGCCGACGACATCAACAAGGTCCAGCCGAAGGTCTTCTACGCCCAGGCGCCGCACCTGTTCAGGAATCTCGGTGCGCGGCGGTTCGAGCCGGTGTCGCGCAACCTTGGCGCGGCATTCCAGCAGGCCGTCGTCGGGCGCGGCGCCGCCTACGCGGACGTCGACAATGACGGCGACCTGGACCTCCTCATTACCGCCAACAACGGTCCCGCCCGGCTGTTGCGCAACGACGGCGGCAACCACAACCATTCGCTGCGAGTGAAGACCGTCGGCAGCGCCGCGAATCGCGACGGCATCGGCGCGAGGGTCCGGATCACGCTGGAGAGCGGCGCGTCGCAGTGGGCGCTGGTCCGTACCGGATCCAGCTACCTGTCGCAGAGCGAGTTGCCGGTGACGTTTGGTCTCGGCAGCGCGACGGCCGTCAAGGTCATCGAGATTACGTGGCCGGGCGGCGCCACCGAAACGCTGCCGCGCACGGCGGCGGATCAGACCATCACCGTGCGGCAGGGGAGCGGCATCACGGCCGCCGCGCCGATCCGGCGGGCGCCATGAGGCGCGAGGGGATGACCGTCGCCTGGCTCGCGTCCGCGGTGCTGCTCGGGCTGGTGAGCCTGACGGCCCACGTCCCGCAGCCGGCTGTTGCGCAACCGGAGCGCCGTGAGCGCTTCGAACGCGCCTACCGCGCCAGTAACCTCGGCGTGGCGCGCCTCGAGCAGTTCGATC
>JANPCT010000809.1:0-11134 GCA_031431095.1 Acidobacteriota bacterium
CTTCGGCTGGCTTGGTAGCGTACACGTGTTCCCAGTGTTCTTTCGACTGCATGGTGACTCCGGGAAGTGTGCCTGCGGGCTAACCTCGCCTCGTTCAACTCCCATTTTCCCAGTTCGCCGAACTTGTCCGCCTGCCGCAGCGAGTCCGGCGGCACGTCCGGGCTGTTACGGCTCGCGCACGCGGTCGATCCAGCTGTCGCCGGTGTACATCCGCATCGGCCGCCCGGCCTGCTCCACGAATCGCACCACCTCGCCCACCACGCCGCCCCCCGTGGGCGCCACATAGCGGAAGCGCCCGCCGCCGAGCGGCTCCAAGGTGACGGGATTATCCAGGTTCGGTCCGTTGGGCGAGATGATGACCAGCTTCTCGTTCAGCAGCACGACGTACGAGTCGCCCCCTCGTCCGCGGTACAGACCCGCGAAGCGCGCCCACGCTGCGTCCCAGGCCACGGCTGTGGTTCCGGGCTTCTTCGCCGACGCCTTCGCCACCGCCTTGACCACTGCCTGGCCCACGGTGGCGATTAACTGCCGTGCGATGTCGCCGGGGTTTGAATCGTTGGTGTTCGTGAGGACAATGACACCGATCTTGTCGTCGAGTTGGATGAAGGTCTGCGTCGTGTTGCCCGGATAGCCACCACCATGTCCGACCCAGGTCTTGTCATTGATGCGGTTGATGTCGAAACCGAGGCCCGTCCCTGAAGTCCAGTTTTCCTCCACCGAGCGCACGCGGTGCATCTCACGCCATGATCCGGTGGACACGACCTGCGCTCCGCCGCGCGGGCCCCGGCGAAAATTCGCTGAGACGAATTTCGCCATGTCGTTCACGTTCGACGTAATGCCCGTGGCCGCGGTCATGCCGCGCGCATCGATGAACGGGAGCACCTCGCGCGTCCCGTCGGGCATCCGGCGCCCATACGGAACCGTCAGCCCTGGAACGTTCGTGTCCACGGTCGATGTGGTCATGCCCAGCGGCTGGAAGATGTTCGTTCCGACGTAGTCGGCCCAACTCGCCCCGCTCACCTGCTCGATAACCATCCCGGCGACCGAGTAGGCCAAGTTGGAATACTTCCAGCGGACCGATGGCGCGAACGCTGCCTGGCGGTTGGAGTACTCGCGGCGGAGTTCCTCGGCCTTCGGAAACTCGAACGACGTCCAGTGATCCCCGGCCTCGCGTTGCATGCCGGAGCTGTGCGAGAGGAGCTGCTCGACGGTGATCTGTCCGTCGTCGTCGCCGGCGGGCTTCGCCTTGAACCACGGGAGGTACTTCTCGACCGGATCGTCGAGGCGCAGCGTGCCCTGCTCCCGCAACTGCATGATGGCGATGGCCGTGAACAGTTTGCTGTGCGAAGCCATCCGGAACTTCGTGGCCGGCGTCATCGGAGTTTTCGTAGTGAGGTCGGCGAAGCCGAAGCCCGTGGCCCAGACGAGTCCCTGGTCGCTCACCACTCCGACGGCGATGCCGGGGAGCCCGCGGTACGCCATTTGTCCTTCTATCCACGCCGAGAACAGGCGCTCGGCGCCGAGGACGTCCGGGTCGCTGGCGACGTTTGTCGTGTTGGCTTTCGGGGCCACCTGCGCCAGGAGCGTCGATGTGGCCGCCATGGACGCGGCAAAGGCGACGATGGCCGCCGTTGCGTATGCGCGGGAGCGGGAAGTGGTCATGATCTCTCCTGGACCTGGGAAGCTACCGTTCATTGCAGAACGTCTGACGATGAGCAGCGAGAGTTTATTCCAACTCGCCCGCCGCTCGTCGGTTGCAGCGGCCGTTTAGGAAGGATCGGCGTCGTAGTCGCCGCGGACAATCAACCCGTCGCCGGTGTCTTTCGCGTTTACGGCTTGACGATCCGCTCCCGGCCGTTCTCGTTTTTCAATTTCAATGAACTGGCCGTGCCTTTCGCCTCCAGTATCACGTAGGTGTCTTTCGTGTTCGACGGCCCCGCGAGGCTCACCCCTGCGGCCTCCTCCGAAGTGCTGATCTTGACTGACGGACGTCCGCGCTCGGTGATCAGCCGGAGTAACACCGTCTCTGGATAACGGTCACCGTGCGCCGACGTTCCTGCGGGTAGCACACTGAGACTCGCGCGAATCCGACCCTGCTCATCAACGATCTCGAGCGAACGACCGCGCAGCACGGGTGTGACGTCTTGTGCGACCGCCGGACGCATCGCCGCAAGCGCGAATAGCAAGACCACTAGATTTGCCAGAGTAAGCACGACGAGAAACCGCTGAATCTTCATGAGCGTTCCTCCGTTCTCGGTTACCGTGGGGGGCCCCATGCCGGATTGAGTGACGGAGACCCCGTGAGTCGGAGGGAGTGCTGGCCGTCAGCATCGGCTGTGTAGACGTCATCGGATCCGCCACGGCCAGAAACGAACGCGATGTGCCCGCCATCCGGCGACCAGGTGTACATGCCGTCATATGCGGAAGAACTCGCGAGCTCCGACCGCCTCCGGTCAGAGCGCCGCACCAGGCCGATGTCGTAATTCTGCCCGTGCGCGATCTGAAATGCGATACGCGAACCATCTGGTGACCATCGCGACACGTCCCTGGTCACGCGCGCTCCAACGGTCAGTCGTGTAACGTCTTGTCCGTCCGGGCGCATTAGATAGAGATCCTGAGCGCCATCACGGTCAGAAACAAAGGCGATGGCTGATCCGTCCGGTGACCACGTTGGGCATGCATCGAAAACAGCGTTGGTCGTCAGACGCCGCACGTCGCTGCCATCGGCGCGCATCACATAGATCTCAGCGTTGCCATCGCGAGTGGACGAGAACGCGAGACGCGCACCGTCTGGGGACCAGGACGGATCGCGGTCCTCACCAGAAGACGACGTCAACCGCGTCACGTGGTCCGATTCCACGTCCACGGTATAGACGTCGATGTCGTCATCCGCGACAGCCGCAAATGCAATCCGTCTGTTGTCGCGAGACCAACCTCGCGCTGATTTCGCGACGATCTGTGAGTACAGGCGTCTCTGGCGCGTCCCGTCTGAATTCATGACCCAGAGTTCCCACCCAGCGCCGACCTGCGAGCCGAAAGCGATCAGTGCGCCGTCCGGGGACCAGAGCGGGAATCGATCCTCCACATCGCGCCGGGTGAGCCGTCTTTGGTTCCGCCCAGCGGCGTCCATCACGTATATCTCCCAATTGCCGTCTCGACGGGAAGCAAACGCGATCTCCGTCGAGTCCGCGCTCAAGGGAGCAGAAGGTGCGGTTGGGGGTGACTGCGATCGCGCCGAAAGGGTGATGGCAGACAGGCAGACCGCGCCGATGCTGATCAATCGCGAAGCGATCATGTTCCCCTCCTTCCTACACGGCCGACGGGTGCGGCCGGCGTTAGGCAGCATTTCGAGCTAGCCAACGTCGTCCATGGACTGAAACAGGCCGAACGCAGCGCCCTGGGGATCGTCGCACGGGGCGACGTTGAGGTCTGGATCTATCTGCATTCGTTGGCAAGGAACAGGACGGTGAAGTCCTGCGCGAGGCGATCCGGATGCTCTCACAGGCCTTGATGGAAACGTAAGTCGCCCGCCATTCCGCCTCGGCGCTGAAGGCCACGCGCCCAGACCAACCTGGCGAGAAAGTTTTACGCAGTCGACCCAGCATGGGGGTAATTTTTTTACCGAAGGTTTTGCTCCTGACGAGCCCGACCATTCGCAAGTGCCCTCGAAAACGGGTCGTTTTTTACGTCCGGATCCGATCCTGCCGTCCCCGCTACGGCACAGCGGTTGCACAGCACTCTGTCGTCCTGCGCTACTTTCGGCTCCCCAGATAGTTCACTCGCGGTGAATACACGCGCTGATCTCCACAGGGTTCAGGTTTGCGCGTGCTGCTGGAGATGGGTGTGCGCGCGTCAAGGGGAGGCGTAGGAAGGATGGTCTCAGGCGTGACGATCGACGGACGACGACTCGCGACCCTCGGATTTTTCACGGCGATGACGGTTCTGTTCTTCGCCTCGTGGGCCGGCGCGCAGACGCGGCTGTCGACAGGGTTCTATTATCCCGTGAGCACCTACGTTTCCACGGGCTGTTCCTACTTCCTTGCCCGCGATGCGGCGCACGGTGGCTGCTACCCCTTCGACGGCTACTACCATCTCGGATATGACAATGCCGCGTCGGTCGGCGCGCCGGTGTTTGCAGTCTCGGCGGGGACGGTCGCGAAGATCGAACCCGACGGCGCGGGTAACCTCGCCATCTTCATCCAACACACGCTCAGCGACGGATCCAAGTTCCACGCGATGTATGGCCACGTGCGATCGACGTTGAATGTCGGCGACACGGTGCTCGCGGGTGCGACGGTCGCAACGATTGGTCCATACTTGGCAACCTCGTCTCACCTGCATTTCGGAATCACTCCCGGCCCAGTCATCCCGGCTGGGAATCTCGAAATAGGGGTCAACGCCTACTGGCCATCGACCAACGGCTTCACCGATCCCATCAACTGGTTACTCACTCGCAGTCCGGCCTCGCTATCGACCGTACGTCTTACAGTGACGGTCACGGGCGGCGGTGTCGTGTCGAGCAGTCAGGCCGGCATCTCCTGCGGCGGCGGCGCCACCTCCTGCGCCGCAGACTATCTGCCCGGCACCACCCTGACGCTCACCTCGACGGCGACGGCGGGGTGGACGTTCGCCGGCTGGTCCGGGAGTTGTACGGGTACGTCGGCGTGCGTCGTGTCGATGACGACGGCGCGAACCGCGAGTGCGACATTCATTCCCGCGACAGCGACCGTCGGCGTCTTCGGCAAGACGGGACCGGTGAACAACAACGCGCGACAGTCGCTCGCCACGGTTCTGACCTGGCAGCCCGCGGCCAACGCGACCTCTTACGAATACTGCGTCGACACAACCGATAATCTCGCGTGCGACAACGGGTGGGTCAGCGTCGGGACGCAGACGATGGCGGCGCCGCCCGGGCTCGCCGTTGGGGTGACGTACTCCTGGCAGGTGCGCGGACGCAATGGCACCGCCGTGACGGAAGCGAGCGGCGGCGTATGGTGGCAGTTTACGACCCGTGCCGGGGCGCGGTTCGTCTGCGACGTGAACTACGACGGCCGCGCCGATTTGATCTGGCAGCGTTCGACCGACGGCCTCGCCGTGGCGTGGTACATGGCGGGCACCACCGCGATCGGTGGCGCGGTGTTCCCGGTGGATGCGGCGTTTGGTGCGGCGTGGCGAATCGTGGGCGTCGGCGACTTCAACGCCGACAATGCGTGCGACCTGCTCTTCCAGCACACTGACGGACGGTTGACCGCCTGGATGATGGATGGCACGCGCCGATGGGGCGTGCTGCCGCTCACGCCGACGGCAGTGACCGACCCGGATACGACGCTGCGCGCCGTCGCCGACATCAACGGCGACGGCTATTCTGATCTGATCTGGCAGAAGGGAAGTACCGGGCGGGTCAGCGCGTGGCTAATGAACGGAACCTCGCGCGCCGACGTACTCGCCTACTCACCGCAGCAGGAAACGGATCTGGGCTGGAAGCTGATGGCGGCGGGCGACATGAACGAGGACGGGCACCCCGATCTCCTGTGGCAGCACGATCAGACGCGCGCGGTAAACGTGTGGATCATGATCGGCTCCGTGCGGGAGCAGTCGCGCCCGATTGCGTCGATCCCCGACGCCGGCTGGGTGCTGCAATCGGTCGGCGACACGAACTGGGACGCGAGGCCCGAGGTGTTCTGGCAGCACACGACCAGCGGCACGCTCGCCGCGTGGACCATACGCGGGCTCGTGGTTTCGCAAGTGGGGCTTTTGACCCCGTCGGCGAATCCTGACAGCACGTGGCGCATCGTGGGTCCGCGCTGAGCGGCCTCGAGGCTACGGCCGGCGCCCCGCCGGCGCCTTCACGCCGCCGTCGGCGATGAACTGCGCCATTCGCTGCTCCAGCGCCCGGAACGGGACGGATACCGTGCCGGCGCCCGCGGCAGGAATCCGATCGTCTCGTCGAGCTTCCAGAGTGGCCGCTATTCTACGCACGATTCCAGGCGGTAGGGCGGGTCCTTTCGGACCCGCCGCAGCGTAGGCGGGTCGGAAGGACGAGCCTATCGCGCCTCCTGCGTGGTGCTGGCGACGCCGACCCCTTCCACGCGCTTCACCTCGGGCAGCTGAATGGTGAAGAACCGGTACAACAGCCAGCTGTCGAGAAAGCCGACGCCGACAAGCGGCAGGTAGGCGAGATTGCTGTCGACGAGGTGCAGAACCTTCAGTAGCGTCGCGATGCCGAAGCCCACCACCCACGCGTCGAAGCTCATACAGACACGGCGGAACGTTTCCGGACGCACCTGGCGAATCAGCCACGCGCCGATCGGCACGCCGATGAAGATGCTCGGCAGGATGTACGGAATCAGCGCCATGCTTTGCAGGCTGAACAGGCCGGCATAGCCGTACGCAACCGCGGTGAAGCTGGATTCGGCGAGCCGGATGAACCCGAGCGCGGCCCGGAAATCGCGCTTGGTCAGCCCCTGGTTGCTCAGCATGACCGCGAGAGGCGGGCCCGAGATCGTCGTCACGGAGTACAGCACGCCGACGCCGCCGCCGAACAGCAGGCCGATCGGCTTCTCTGCGTTGATCGGCCTCCGGTAGCCGGCCGCCTGGAAGAGGATCAGCGGCAGCAGGATGCAAAACGTATAGAACTTGAGCCAGCTCGGATTGACGCTGGAGACAAACATCGTACCCAGGAGCACGCCGGGTGCGAGGCCGATGACGATCGGCAGCACGCGGCGCCACACACCGGGCAAACCGGCGCGGTTCACCCACAGCATGTAGGCGTTCAGCGCGACTTCAATCGGCACCAGTGCGGGGTTGAGCACGCGGTTCGTCAGGAACAGCAGCGCCAGCGGCACCGTGATCGACGAGAAGCCGTATCCCAGCGCGCCGTTCACGATCGCCGCCGCCAGCGTGATGACGATGAGTGGCAGTGAATAGCCGTCCATGATTACCCTGTAGGACCGCTCAAAAGGCGAGCTGGGCCCGAACCGTCACGCCGTCCCCCGGAGGACGCGCGATGACGCCGCCTTGAAACTCGGTACGCTCGTACGCGGCATACCACTTGATGAACGCAGTCGGATACCAGTTCATCCCGACCGACGTCTGGTGTGCGCCGCGGCTCGCGTCAATCGAGGCTAGCGACTGCTCGAATACGGCCTGATCACTTGACGGAGACGATGATGAACTCGGCCGGCTTGCCGCCCGTGTTCTTGCTCTCATGCGCTTCGCCGCGGCCAATCAGGGCAACGTCGCCGCGCTTCCAGGTCGTCTTTGCCGGTTTCCCGTTGATCGACAACGACATGCCCGAAGCATTGAGGGCGATCACCACCTGATCGTAGTCGTGCTTCGAGCCGGCCGGCTCCGTGAATGTTGGTTCGGCGACGACGTGCTGGGCATTCCCGCGCGCCCCCTCGGCCAGCATTTTCAGGTTCATGTCCGGTCTCTGGGTCGGCAAGGTCGCCGTGCCCGGCGCGTCCCCCTTGAACTCGACCAGGATGGCGTCGACCGGACCCTTGCCCTTGTTCGACGGCGTGTGTATGCCGGCGGGTGAGTACATGGCGGTTCCGTCAGCGAGTTCCTCGTCGCGTGAGGTCCCGTCAGCGTTGGCGAAGTGCACGTTTGAGGTCACCAGAGGAACGACGATCGAGTCCGGATGCTTGTGGGGGACGCTCTTGCCGCCGGCCGGATAGGAGATCTTCAGAACCCGGACATTGGCGTTTTCCGCTATCACCTTGTAGTGCGCGGAGTCGACTTTCACGGGGTCCTGCGCCTGAGCCACAGCGGTAGAGAAGAGAACGAGCGCGGCCAGACACAGGAACGAACGCAGCCTCATAGGAACTCCTTGGAATGGACGAGTTGTCGGACGGCGGGGCGAGTATGTCACAGCTGCGCCTGTCGCTGACGCCGGACGGAACGAAACAAAAGGGCGGTGATGCCGCAGCACCACCGCCCCACATTCCGCCTGAAGGCGGGATGATGACATCCGGCGCCTTTAGCTCCATCAGCTTCTTCAACAGAGTCCGCTGGGGCGGGCGCTGTAACGGCACACTCGGACCGTTTTGGGGTCATAATTGCGTTCGAGCCCAAGGGCCTCATGCACTGTTCCATCTGCGGCACCGATACGGCGTATCCTGCGGCGGCATGTCAGATCTGTCACACACCCTTCCCCACGTCCGCACCGTCGTCCGATTCTGAAACACCCTTCCCCCTGTCCACGCCGTCGTCCGAATCTGAAACGATGGCGCACGGGACCGGTCCGCTGGGGATGGGCGGGGGGGACGCTGATGGCCGCCGTCCTGACGATGACGACCTCACCGTGGCCGGACGGTCGTTGGACGACGCCTCCACCAGGCTCGGCACGGCGGAGGTCAGGGTCAGCGACCGCCGGCAACCTGCTGGACCGCTCCAACCGGGCGAAGCCTTTGGGGCGCGATACCGGATCCTCCGCATCCTCGGAGCCGGCGGCATGGGTGTCGTCTATCAGGCGTGGGATCAGGAGCTTGGCGTGGGGGTCGCTCTCAAAGTGATCCGGCCCGAAGTGATGGCCGATCCGCAGTCCGCGCACGACATCGAGCGCCGCTTCAAGCGGGAGTTGCTCCTTTCGCGTCAGGTCACACACCGCAACGTCGTCCGCATCCACGATCTGGGCGAGGTGAACGGCATCAAGTACATCACGATGCCGTTCATCGAAGGAATCAGCCTGGCCAGCATGTTGACGGCCAAAGGGAAGATCCCGGTGTCGGAGGTGCTGCCGATCGCAAGGGACATCGCCGCCGGGCTCTGCGCCGCCCACGAAGCAGGGGTCGTCCATCGCGACCTGAAGCCCGAGAATGTGATGCTGGCGTCGGACGGTTCCGCCATCATCATGGATTTCGGCATCTCGAGGTCGGCTACCCCTCGGCCCGTCCAGCCGGGCGAATCGAAGCCCTCGAGCCCAAAGCGAAGCCCGACGTTCGACGCCGCCATGGCTCCAGGACTGACGATGGTGGGAACCGTCGTGGGAACGCTGGATTACATGGCCCCAGAGCAGGCGAAGGCCGAGTCCATCGATCAGCGGGCAGACGTCTATTCGTTCGGGCTCATCGTCCGCGACATGCTGCTCGGCCTGCGCAAGACGAGCGGCACCACTGCCATAGAGGACATGATGGCGCGGATCAAGACCGCGCCGCCGGGAGTGCGGACAGTCGACCCGCAAGTGCCCGAGCCGGTCGATGAAGTCGTGTCCCGCTGCCTGCAGCCCGATCCCGCGGCTCGCTATCAGACGTCCCAGGAGCTCCTGGCACAGCTGGAACGGCTGGACGATGAGGGACACCTCAAGCCCGAGCCACGGCGGCTGACCTGGAAGAACGGAGCCGGGGCGGCCGTGCTACTGCTGGCGTTGCTGACGGCCACCTGGTGGCTGTCACGGAGCCCTCCGCTGCCTAAAGCGCACGAGCCCGTTCCGGTGCTGGTTGCGGATTTTGACAACCAGTCCGGCGATCCTGCCTTCGCAGGCGCGGTCGAACAAACCCTCGCCATTGCGCTCGAAGGCGCGTCGTACATCACCGTGTTCAAGACAAAGGACGCGCGCGCCATCGCCGCGCAACTCGCGCCTGGACGGGGCAATCGCATCACCCAGGAAGTCGGACAGCTCATTGCGCGGCGCGAGGGCATCAAGGTTCTGGTGCATGGGGCCATCGCGAGGGAGTCAGGCGGGTATCGCATCGAACTCCGAGCCATCGATCCCGTGACGGGCAATCCGATCGCTACTACTAACCAGATCGTGACCGACAAGGCCCAGGTGTTGACGACGGTCGCCTCCATGGCCACGACTGTCCGGGAGGCGCTCGGCGAGTCGAAGAGCGAGATGACCAAGGTCGCCGCTGCCGAGACGGTGAGCGCCAGCTCGCTCGAAGCCATGGGCGCGTACGCGCGCGGACAAGAGCTGAATTACGCGGGACGGCAGTTCGACGCGTTGAAGGCGTTTCAAGAGGCGGTCGCGCTTGATCCGGGCCTGGCGCGCGCCTACGCCGGTATGGGTGTCATCTATGCAGCGCTGAAGCAGGATGCCAAGGTCGAGGAGAGTTACAAGAACGCGCTGAAGCACCTCGATCGCATGTCCGAACGCGAGAAGTATCGAACGCTGGGGGGCTACTACCTGCTGGTCACGCACAATTACGAGAAGGCGATCGAGAACTACGGGATGCTGGTCCGGCAGTACCCCGCCGACGACACCGGCCACGCGAATCTCGCCTACGCCTACCTGAACGTGCGCAACGTACCCAGAGCCGTCGAGGAAGGGCGAAAGGCGATCGAGATTTACCCCAAGAACACGCTTCAGCGCACGAACTACGCGATGTATTCGATGTTCGCGGGAGACTTTGCCACCGCCATCGCCGAATCCAAAACGGTCCTCGAGGCAAACCCGTCGTACGAGTACGCCATGCTCACGGTGGCGAATTCACAAGTCGGCACTGGCGATCTGGACGGTGCGCGCCAGACCTGGACACGCCTCGACGCCGTCAGTCCGCTCGGCGCGTCGATGGCGGGCCTGGGGCAGGCGGATCTGGCGATGACCCTCGGCAGGAATCGGGAGGCGGTGCGTCTTCTAACCGCGGCCATCAAGACCGACGAGGCCGCGGGAAGTACGGGGGAAGCGTCAGCGAAATATGTGGCGCTGGCGGAAGCCTATCAGGCGATGGGCGATCGAGGCGCCGCCGTTCGCTCCGCCCGCATGGCGGCCTCTCTACGCGTCCACGAGAGCGTGCTGTTTCCGGCGGCGCTGGTGTTGAGTGAAAGTGGCAGCGCGGAAGATGCCGGCTTCGCGACGGAGCTGGCGGCCACGCTCGAGAACATGCTGCAGAGTCAGACGAGCTCCTATGGGCGATTGATTCTCGGGACGGTCGCCTTGAAGCAGAAACGCCTGCGCGATGCGCTCGATGCATTTCGGGACGCGCAGAAGCTCCACGATTCATGGTTCGCCCACCTGATGCTCGGCCGCGTCTATCTGGAGGCGAATCGGTTTGCCGAAGCGGTCGCGGAGTTCGAACTGTGCGTGAAGCGGAAAGGCGAAGCCACCGACGTGTTTTTCGAGAACACTTCGACCAGCCGATATTTATCGCCGGTGTACTACTGGTTGGGGCGGGCGCAGGAGGGGCTTGGCGCG
>JANPCT010000810.1:0-2224 GCA_031431095.1 Acidobacteriota bacterium
CTGCTGCTCGTCACGCAGCCAGGGCGCGTGCAGACGTCGGCCGGTGGTATCTTCGCGCTGGCTCCTTTCGAGAGAGACACCACCGCGCCCGACGTCGCGGTCGTGAACACACCAGTGTTCGACAAACCGATCGTGAACACAGTAGTGAATGTTGACGGGCCCCAGGGATCGACACCGCTCGACGTCGCGCCGACGATCCTGTGGAGCCTCGGTCTCCCACTGAGCCGCGAGCTGGCCGGTAGGCCGGCGCCCGGCTTGTTCGGATCGCATTCCGCGTTGGTCGATCGGTACGTGCCGGCTTACGGGCGCCCGTTCCTGGAGACCACGCCGCGCAGCGGCAAGCCGCTCGATCAGGAGATGATCGATCGATTGAGAAGTCTGGGCTACGTGAAATGACGGGACCGCGGAACCGGAGACTTTATCGCAAGAACTTCCACGCCGCCGGCAGCACCGTCGCCGCAAGCAAGACCTTGACGATGTCGGCGGGGATGAACGGGATGAGTCCGGTGCGCAGCGCGGTCGAGAGGCCGACGTGCGGCGTGCCGAACGCCATCCAGCTCACACCGCAGGCGAAGACGACCGCGAGCCCGGCGCTCATTGCGAGTACTGACGTGATGTATCGGCGATCGAGGCCGCGCTCCGCGAGGTAGCCGGTAATGAACGCCGCGATCGGATAGCTCATGAGATATCCGCCGGTGGGGCCGAGAAGCCGCCCGAAACCCTGCGGCAGAATGGGCGAGGCGGCGAAGACCGGCAGACCCGCGATGCCGACCAGCAGGTAGAGCACCTGGCTGCTCATCCCGAGCCGGGAGCCAAGCGCGGCGCCGCCGAGCAGCACCACCATCGGCTGCAGCGTGAACGGCACGGGCGTAAACGGCAGAGGGATGCTGACCTGCGCGGCGACGATCGTCAGCACGGTGACGAACAGGACGGCGACCGCCTTGACAGCGACGGACATGTCCGCGCGGGCGGAAAGGGTCCGCAGCAGCGTGCCGCCCGCGAGCTGTCCGATACGAGTGTTCATGGATGGGAAGTCTACTGTATGCCTACGGCACTGACAATCGCGGGCAGCGACTCCGGCGGCGGCGCCGGGATTCAGGCGGACCTGAAAACCTTCGCGGCGTGCGGGGTGTACGGCACCTGCGCCATCACCGCCGTGACCGCCCAGAACACGCTCGGCGTGATGTCGTGGGAGCCGGTGTCGACCGAGCTCGTCGTCGCGCAAATCGAAGCAGTCGGCGAGGATCTGCGGCCTCACGCCGTGAAGACCGGCATGCTCGCCACCGCCGCCATCGTCGAGGCGGTGGCGGCGACGATTTCAGGGCTGGACCTCCCGAACCTGGTCGTCGATCCCGTGATGATCGCCAAGGGGGGCGACCGGCTCCTGCGCGAGGATGCCGTCGCCGCCATTCGAGTCGAGCTTCTCAAGCTTGCCGAAGTCGTCACGCCCAACGTCCCGGAGGCGGAGGTCCTGTCCGGGCTCTCGATCCGGACGCTCGACGACATGCGGAACGCCGCCAGGCGGATCCGGACCATGGGGCCGCGCGTCGTAGTGGTGAAGGGTGGCCACCTTCCGCTCGGCGATGTGGTGGTGGACGTCGTCTGCATGGGGGAGGCGGAGTTCGATCTCGAGGGGCCGCGATTCGCGACCCGGCACACTCACGGGACGGGGTGCACGTTCGCCGCTGCCATCGCGGCGTATCTCGCGCTCGGACAACCGGTCGGCGAGGCGGTCCGAACGGCGCGCGCCTATCTCGAGGGAGCCATTCGCCATGCGCCGGAACTCGGCGCCGGGCACGGTCCGCTGAACCATTTCTGGCGGTTATACTGAACGGATGCCTCACTCGCCACAACCGGGCGAAGGCGGATCGCTGCACATCGTCACGGCGGCGCCGCTGGATGCCGCCGCCGTCGTAGCGTCGGTCGCGCGCAGCAGCGACGGGGCGGTGTCGACATTCGTCGGGCTCGTGCGCGAGCGCAATGCCGGACGTCAGGTGCTCTGGCTCGATTACGAGGCCTTTGCCCCCCTCGCGATCAGAAGCTTCGAGCAGATCGCCGTCGAAGCAGCGGGCAGGTGGCCCGAGGTGCGGATCGCGATCCATCATCGGACCGGACGCGTCGCGATCGGTGAGGCCAGCGTAGTGATCGCGGCGGCCGGGCCCCCTCGCGGCGACGCCGGCGAGGCCCGCCCGGAATCGCTAGAGCGCCTGAAAAAAATAGCGCC
>JANPCT010000811.1:0-4841 GCA_031431095.1 Acidobacteriota bacterium
TCCGTCCACGCTGCCGACGGCAGCCGGCGCGGGCACGGCCGATGCGCGGGAAGAACAGCGTCGGCTCATCACCTCCTTTGCGCTGGAACTCGCAGCCGTGGGGTCGAAGCGGCACTCGGCGGCCGCCGCGCGCCTGGTGGAGTGGGCCTGCCCCTACGTCCGGGCGCACGCGCCTCTGAATGAGTTCGACCGGGCGTGGCAGCTCGCGGCCCTCTCGGTGCTCGAGGGCGGGATCGACTCGACGGTCCTGCACGATCACCTGGATCATCTCAGGAGCCTGTTTTCAGAAGAGCCCCGCCTCGTGCTCGCGCGCGGCATCGCCGAAGAGCAGTTCAGCGCGCCGTCCGAGGTGTTGACGCGATCGGTGATCGGCGCCAATCTGGCGCGCGCGCGGGAGATGGCCGAGCGCGCCGAAGGCGAGCGCTTTCGCGCGCGCGAGCGTGCCGCCGCGCGATTCCGGGAGGCCGCGCTGGACGAGAGCCTTCGCGCCGAAGCCCACCTCCGGCTCGGACATGTCAAGCTCGCCATCGGACGCTATGACGAGGCGATCGCCGCGCTGGCCGGGATCGAAGGTCAGACGACCGACCGAGCCCTCATCTATCTCGCGCACCTCTTTCGCGGCATCGCGTTGGAGCACCGCGGACGCACCGACGAGGCCCGTGCGTCGTACCGTCAGGCCCTGGCGGTCAGCCCCATGGCCCATTCCGCAACGCTCCGGCTCGCCGCGCTCGAATTCCGCCACGGCGCAACCGAGGCGCCGGAAGGCCTGGTCCAGCAGCTCCTGCGAGACGACGATCCGCGCCGCGATCCTTGGTGGTCGTACTACGCGGCCGACTGGCGATTCTGGTATTACCGCATCGACCGCGTGCGCGCGTTGTTGAAGCCATGACGGGCCACGAGCACTCCACGAAGTTCACCAAGAACAGAAGCGTCACCAAAATCGTCGTGGGCTTGGTGATCCTGGTGGTCTGTGCGAATGGGTCGTGGCAGGCTCAGGAACGGGTGTTTCGTTCCGGCGTCGACGGCGTCACGATCCTCGCGTCGGTTCGCGGTGGCAATCGCCCGGTGCCGGGTCTGACCGCACGCGATTTCGAATTGACGGACAACGGCGTCCCCCAGGAGCTCACCACGATCGCGGCCGGTAAGGTCCCGCTCGATCTCACGCTGCTCCTCGATTTGAGCAGCAGCGTCGACGGCCCCCTCCTCCAGCGGCTGAAGGTCGCCGTCGGCGACACCGCAGCGCTCCTCCGCGACGACGATCGCATCCGGCTCGTCGCGGTCTCGCAGGTCTTGCGCGAGGTCTTCAGCCTGCGCCCGCGCAGCGACGCGATGCCGCTCGATTCGCTCGCGGCCGAGGGCGCGACGGCGCTCTACGACGGGATCGCGGCGACGATGATGCGGCCGTCGGAGCCGGGGCGGCGGCAGCTGATCGTGGCGTTCAGCGATGGCCGTGATTCGGCGAGCATCATCGACGAAGCGACCGTCAAGGAGATCGCCCGCCTGACCGATGCGGTCGTCGACATCGTCGTGCCGGTGGCTGGAAGCAGGGGCGACACCGGCGCCCGGCGGCTGTCGCAGCGCAACGGCGCGCTGGATTCGCTGCTGGCCGGGGACAACGTCGCCGTCGGGGGACGCGGAGCGCAGACTCACGCCGACGAAGAGAACATCCCCCCCGCGCTGACCGATCTCGTCGGACCCACGTCGGGACAGGTGTTTCCGCTCGCCCCCAACGACTCGGTCAGCCGCGTCTTCCAGGCCATGCTGGAGGATTTCCGCGCCAGTTACGTACTGCAGTACGTGCCAAAGGGGGTCGCGCCAGACGGCTGGCACGACGTGTCGGTGCGCGTGAAGCAGCACCCGAAATACGAGATTCGCGCGCGCAAGGGCTACAACGGCCGGAGTAAGATCGCGGAGGAGGTTTCCCGGTGATGCTGCGTCTTGCCCGTCTCGCGGTCTGTGGCGGTGCCGCCTTCCTGGCCATGGGCGTCGTCCGCTCCACAGGCTGGGCCGCCTCCGCCTCCGCCACGGCTTTGGCGCCCAAGCAACAGCCGACGTTCAAGTCGTCCACCGCCCTTATCGAAGTCGATGCGGTCGTGCTCGACAAGAACGGCAACTTCGTCCCGGGCCTGAAGGCCGAGAACATCACGATCCTCGAGAACGGCAAGCCCCAGAAGATCCAGCAGTTCTTCATGGTGACGAACAACCTGGGACAGACGGCCGACGGACTGGCCAGCCAGCACGCGGACGAGGCACAGTACGGCGCACATCGCGTCTTCGTGATGATGTTCGACGAGGCCCATCTGGCGAACGATTCGCTGATGCGCGTGAAGAAGGGGGCCGAAACGTTCATCCGCGACATGTTTCACGATGGAGACGCCGGCGGCGTGTTTCTCCGAGGCGGCATGTACAAAGGCCGATTGACCGTCGACAAGGGAGAGTTGCTCGCGGGCGTTCGCGCCGTGCAGCCCGCGTTCGACAACCGGCAGGCGATTCTGGCGCCGTTCATGGAGTGGCCGAAGGTCCCCAGCGAAGTCGACGCTTCGCGGATCGCCGACGGCGCCCGAGAGGTGTCCCAGGCGCTCGCCCGCAAGGCCTGCGCGGACGAGCCGCAGTCCTGTCAGAACGAGGGTGGGCTCGGTAACGTCGAGAACCTGATCGAGCGCAAGGCCCGGCTGTATGTCCGGGAGGCGCGGATGATGACGGCGCGCACGGTCCAGAACCTCGAAACGATCGCCCGCGGGCTGGCCAAGATCCCCGGACGCAAGACGGTGGTCCTGATGTCGGAAGGCTTCTACGTGGAAGACGCGCGCACCGCGATCGAAAGCGTGGCCGCGCAGGCGGCGCGCAGCGGGATCACGATTTACTCCATCGACGGGCGCGGCCTCGTCAACGGGCTGAGCGCCAATCCCGACGCGGTCCGCCGCGATCCCGCCCGCAGCGCCGCCTTCGACACCGGCGACGACGGTCCCACGATCCTGACCGCCAACACCGGCGGGTTCATGGTCCGGTTCCTGGACGACATGTCCCAGGCCTTCGGCCGCATCGTCCGCGACACGAGCACCTACTACGTCGTCGGGTATCAACCCGACAACGCGACCATGGACGGCAAGGTCAGGAAGATCGAAGTCAAGTCGGACGTTCCCGGCGTGAAGGTCCGCGCGCGGAAAAGCTACGCCGCCATCGCCCTGCCGCCTCAGGAAGCCATCTGGGGGTTCGGCAGGTAGAACCCAGGAACCTGAGAACCGTCGAACCCACACAAAAACGGCCCCGGACCGAAGCCCGGGGCCGCTCGATTGTCCGAGAGATTCAGCTAGAACTGGATGCTGGCTCCGAACCGGAACACGCGCGGCGGCACGATGCTGCTCGGCGCGACCACGCTGGTCGGGAGACTCAGGTTGTTGCTGGCATACCCCTGGATGGTGTTGATGTTGAACATGTTGAAACCATCCGCCGTGAGCTTGAGGCGGTTCTTGCCGCCGCGGAACCTGATCGCCTTATACAGACTCAGGTCGAGCAGCTTCGTCGTCTTGAACCGCGACTTGTCACGCGACTGGAACTCCAGGGTGCCGTAGCTGATCGTCGTGGCGGCCCCGCTCGAGTTCACCCCGCCATACACCGACCCAGGCCCGTTGATGACCATCACGCGCTGCTGGCCTTCCGCGACATTGAAGTTCGCCGATGCCGAGATGTCCCACGGGAACTGGTAGCTGCCGTTCGCCTTGAACAGTTTCCTCACACCCGTCTGGCCCGTCGGATTCTGGCCCGTGATGAACTCGTAGCCCGTTGGGTTCGACGAAGTGGTGGTGGAGCCGCTGAGCGCGCCAAATGTCGGCGCCTCTCGTTGATAGTTCTGCGGGACCTTCTGAAGCGTCAATGACGTCTGCATCTGCCAGCGGTTGCTGAACCGCTTGGTCGCCGAGATGTCGACGCCCTGGTAGATAGCGGAGTTCGGACTGGTCACCACGATGCTACCCACGCCGGATGGACGTGAGCAGCCGTCGCAGATGACGTAGTAGGGGGCGCTGAGCCCCGTGACGGGATCCGTGTAGGTGAGCGGGCCTGTGTACAGCCGCGTGAGAGGAAAGCCGGACGTGCCCGGCTGGTACCCGATCAGGTAGCTCTGGGTACCCTTATCGTACTTGCGATAGATGTAGTCGACGCTGACAGCGAGGTTCGGGATCAGCTCGTGCTGGAAGCCGACGACTCCCTCTCGGGTGCGACCGAGCTTGGCGCTCGGATCGACGTTGTTCCCGGCGGGTGCGAACCGGCCCGTATTCAGGTCGAACCGCGAGTTGCTGACGCTCGGCGTGCCCACGAGCTCGCCGATCTGCACGAGACCGTCCATGTTCGTGTCGGTCCAGCAGGGCGCGCCGGCGGTCGTGCTGCAGGCACCGCTCGACAGGTTGGGACCCCACGTCAGCGCGGGCTGTGAGTACAGCGCGCCGAGGTTGTTCGCCAGCGTGATCTTCGTCTGGTAGTACGTCGAATAGCTGGCATGCGCCTGCGTCTTGCCGTTGCCAAACAGGTCGCGAGTCACGGACACGCGCGGGGACCAGTTGCTGAACGACTGGATTTTCTTGCCCGTGATCGAATCCTTGTCCGTCCCGGTCTCGCACTGCGAGGGCAGAAGGTCTGGACGCAGAATGCTCTCCGGTACGCAGCCGCCGAGGTACTTGGACTGCTGCCAGTCGTAGCGCAGGCCGCCGTTGATGCGCCACCGCCCGCGGCTGAAGCCGTCCTGGATGTACCCGTTGTAAGACCACCAGTCGTTGTTCAGTAACTGATCGCGGTACAGGACGGCCTGATACGGCACGACGCCGGTCGCCGACCCTACGGCCGCG
>JANPCT010000812.1:0-3644 GCA_031431095.1 Acidobacteriota bacterium
TTCTGCAAGAACTTCAACTCGAGGACCGCGAAGGACGAAGGACTCATCATCCCCGTCGTCGTGACGGTCTATGCGGACCGGTCGTACACCTTCATCTTGAAGACGCCGCCTGCACCGATTCTGCTGAAGCGCGCCGCGAACATCGCGAAGGGCTCGGCTGAACCGAACAAGAACAAAGTCGGCACCGTCACTGCGAAGCAGGTGGAAGACATCGCCAAGCAGAAGATGCCCGACCTGAACTGCGACTCGCTGGAATCGGCGATTCGGACCGTGGCGGGAACCGCCCGGTCGATGGGACTCGACGTCGTCAACTGACCACGAGATTTTAGATTGAAGAATGAAGATTGAAGATTGGACTCCGCAGTCACTGCAGACCCAATCTTCAATCTGACATCTTCAATCTTCAATCTTCAATCTCACTGTTCATTGAGTGGGAGAGCTCGTCAGAGCTCGTTTGAACCACGGAGGGTAAGACATGCGCAGACGCGGCAAGAAGTACAACGCCGCACGGGCGCAGGTCGCAGCTGATCGGACCTACACGATCGAAGATGCGATCCCGCTCGTTCAAAAAGTGAAGTTCGCCACGTTCGACGAGACCGTCGAACTGACGCTTCGACTCGGTGTCGATCCGAAGCACGCCGACCAGATGGTGCGCGGCACCGTCGTCCTTCCCCACGGCCTTGGCAAGACCAAGCGCGTGCTCGCCATTGCCAGCGGCGAGAAGCAGAAGGAAGCCCAGGAAGCCGGGGCCGATTTCATTGGCGGCGAAGAGATCGTCGAGAAGATCATGGGCGGCTGGACCGATTTCGACGCCGTGGTGGCCACGCCGGACATGATGCGTGCGGTCGGTCGGCTCGGCAAGGTGCTTGGCCCGCGCGGGCTGATGCCGAATCCGAAGACCGGCACGGTGTCCACCGACATTCGCAAGGCCGTGCTCGAAATCAAGGCTGGCAAGGTGGAGTTCCGCGTCGACAAGACCGGGATCATTCACGCGCCGGTCGGCAAGACGTCGTTCTCGAGTGACTACCTGGTAGCCAACGCGCATGCGCTGGTCGACAGCATCGTGAAGGCGAAGCCGGCTGCCGCCAAGGGCAAGTATCTGAAGAGCATCACTGTGTCATCGACGATGGGGCCTGGCGTGACCATCGATACCGTGGCCGTTGACGCGGCGGTGAAACACTAATGGCTGTCACGAAAGCAGACAAGACGGCTGAACTCGAACAGCTCGAGTCGGCATTCAAGGGTTCGGAGACCGCGATCCTCGTCGACTACAAGGGGATCAACGTTCCGCAGGTAACCGACCTGCGCCGACAGCTCCGTGCCGCCAAGGCCTCCTACAGGGTGGTCAAGAACACGCTCGCGAAGCGCGCGTTGAAGGGCACCTCGTTCGAGGCGCTCGATGCGTTCTTCGAGGGAACCACGGCGGTGGCCTACACGGCGACCGACCCGGTGGCGCTCGCCAAGACACTGACGACGTTCGTCAAGGCGACGCCTGCGATGACCATCAAGGCGGCCGTTGTCCAGGGCCGCGCCATCAAGCCGGCCGAGGTCACCGAACTGGCCAACTTGCCCGGCAGGCCGGAGCTGCTGTCGAAGCTGCTCTACGTGCTGCAGGCGCCGATGGTGCAGATCGTCAGTGTGCTCAACGCCGCTCCTCGCGACTTGATGAGCGTGCTGATGCAGGCAGAGAAGAAGCGGCAGGAAGCGTAGACGACCAGACTTCGGGCGTCCGGCTCCGGGCTCCAGGCCTGACGCCGACGATGCCCAAGTCTGCAGCCCAGAGCCGAGAGCCGGCGCGGAAGCGCCCATTCAACGGAACACAACAGCGGGCGCGATAGCGCCAAAAGCGAAGTAGGAGATAGCAATGGCCGAAGTGACGCAGCAGCAGGTGGTCGACTACATCAAGGGAATCAGCGTGCTCGAGCTCTCACAGCTCGTGAAGACGCTCGAATCAGAGCTCGGTGTCTCGGCCGCGGCTGCGATGCCGATGGCAATGGCAGGTGGTGGCGGTGGGGCCGCGGCAGCGGCGCCGGCGGAAGAGCAGACCGAGTTCACGGTCACCCTCACCGAGATCGGCACCAACAAGATCAACGTCATCAAGGTGGTTCGCGAGATCACCGCGTTGGGTCTGAAAGAAGCGAAGGACCTCGTCGAGGCCGCGCCCAAGCCGATCAAGGAAGCCGTGACGAAGGACGAGGCCGCGGCGATCAAGAAGAAGTTCGAGGACGTCGGCGCCAAGGTCGAAGTCAAGTAGCCGGCGTCTCGCGCGCTCGGGTACTTGTCAGACTTGGCTCTGGGCTTCGGGCTCTGGGCTTCTGGGAGCGAATTCCCGAAGCCTGGAGCCTGAAGCCTAATGCTGTTTACGCGCCCGGTCTTTTCCTCGAGGTTTCAAACGCATGTACAGCCTTCCCAAGAATGTCTACCGCGAGCGCATCGACTTCTCGAAAATCAAGACGACGGTTCCGATCCCGAACCTGATCGAGATCCAGAAGAAGTCGTACGAGCGCTTTCTGCAGATGAATCGTCTGCCGAGCGAGCGAGACGACGCCGGACTGCAGTCAGTGTTCAAGTCCGTGTTCCCGATCAGCGACTTTCGCGAGAACTCGTCGCTCGAGTTCATCGAGTACTCGATCGGCAACTGGGAGTGCAAGTGCGGCAAGCTCGCCGGACTGCACCACTTGCGCAAGCCGTGTAGCGCGTGCGGCGCCACGCTGATTGCCGAGCCGTACGGCGACCGGGAAGTGCTCTGTCCGCGCTGCGGCAAGGGCAACCACGCGCGCGGAGACGTCTGTGACATCTGCGGCAACACGGTCGGCCTGAAGCTGAAGTACGACGTCGACGAGTGCCAGGAGCGCGGCATGACCTTCGCCGTGCCGCTGAAGGTGACGATCCGTCTGGTGGTCTGGAACAAGGACCCCGAGACCGGCGTCAAGACCATCCGCGACATCAAGGAGCAGGAGGTCTACTACGGCGACATTCCGCTGATGACGGACAACGGCACCTTCATCATCAACGGCACCGAGCGCGTCATCGTCTCGCAGCTGCACCGCTCGCCGGGCGCCTTCTTCCACTCCGAAGACAAGACGCTCTACATCGCGCAGATCATTCCGTACCGCGGCTCCTGGGTGGAGTTCGAGTACGACGCCAAGAACCTCCTCTACGTCCGCATCGACCGCAAGCGCAAGTTCCTGGCGACGGTCTTCCTGCGCGCGCTCGGCCTGCGCGGCGCCGACGAGATCATCCGGAGCTTCTACACGGTCGACAAGCTGTACTTCAAGAACGGCACCATGACGTGGGGCGTCGCCGACAGCCTCGTCGGCATGCGCGCCGCGAAGGAGCTGAAGGCGGGCGGCGACACCGTCACCGGCGCCGGCAAGAAGATCAACGTCAACGCGATTGCCGCGCTGAAGAAGGCGGGCGTCGTCTCGGTTGAAGTCGCCGACGCGGAGCTGGAAGGGGCCTACGCCGCGACCGACGTCGTCGATCCGTCGACCGGCGAGTTCATTCTCGAGGCCAACGAGCCCCTCGAGCCGCGCGTCCTCTCGATGGCGCAGGAAAAGAACGTCGACAAGATCGAGATCTTCTTCCCCGAGAAGGACGATACCGGCAACGTGCTGGCGACGACCCTCAAGAAGGACCCGATC
>JANPCT010000813.1:0-1554 GCA_031431095.1 Acidobacteriota bacterium
GTCTACCTCGCCGATATGAACGACTTCGGCAAGGTCAACGAGCTCTACGCCACCTACTTCTCCGCGCCCGCACCGGCCCGTGCGACCGTCCAGGTCGCGCGACTGCCACGAGATTGCCGGGTGGAAATTCAAGTCGTCGCCTCACTCTGATTACGGCCGACAAGATCACGGCCGACGGCTGATCACGAAGATCCCCAAGGTCACAAAGTTCATGGCGGCCTTGGTGGCCCTGGTGAGTCAGGCCGTGGCCGGCCTCAGCGAGTGGCGCGTTCGACGTCCACCACACCTGCCACACTGCGCAGCGCTTTCACCACTTTCTGCAGGTGCTTGAGGTCGCTGATCTCCACCGTCATGTCGATCCTGCCGCGCGAGTCGGCATCGGAGGTGGCTTCGACGTTGCGGATGTTGGTGTTGATGCCGGCGATCTTGGACGTGACGTCCGCGAGGATGCCCTTGCGGTCCTCGACCTGCAGGCTCAGGCGGACGGTGTAGGGTGAGCTGTCCAGCCCCTTGTCCCACTCGACGTCGATCTTGCGTTCCGGGTCGTACAGCAGGTTCACGACGTTGGTGCACGCGGCGGAGTGGACGGAAACGCCCTTGCCCCGCGTGATGTAGCCGATGATCTGCTCGCCGCGGATCGGATTGCAGCAGCGCGCGCGGAACACCATCAGGTCGTCGAACCCGCGCACCTTGATCTTTTCTTCCGCCGGACCGAGCACGCGCCGGACGACGGAGGCCAGTCCGGTTTCCGGCGCTTCCTTCAGCTGCTCGTTCGGCACGAGCTTCGCCAGCACGCTCTTCACCGCGAGCTTGCCGTAGCCGAGCGCCGTGAACAGCTCCTCCGCCTTGGCGTAGCCGTACTCCGTCAGCAGCGCCGCGAACAGCGGACCATCCGTCAGTGACTTCAGGTTGAGCCCGTAGCGGCGCGCTTCCTTCTCGAACACCTTCTTGCCCAGGTCGAGACTGCGCGTTTTTTCCTCGGCGTGGATGTAGTGCTTGATCTTGTTGCGCGCGCGCGAGGTGACGGCGAAGTTCAGCCAGTCCCGGCTCGGATGATGCCCGGCGGTGGTGATTACCTGCACGATGTCGCCGTTGCGCAGCCGGGTGCGCAGCGGCACCATCTTGCCGTTGACGCGCGCCCCGGTGCACTGATGCCCGACGTCGGTGTGAATCGCGTATGCGAAATCGACGGGCGTCGCGTCGCGCGGCAGCGCCTTGACCTCGCCCTTCGGCGTGAAGATGTAGACCTCCTCCGGATACAGCTCGATCTTCAGGTTCTGCAGGAATTCCTGCGGATCGCGCACCTCCTTCTGGAACTCGAGGAGCTGGCGCAGCCAGATGAAATACTGCTCGTCGCGGTCCGCCCCGAGCCGCCCCTCCTTGTATTTCCAGTGCGCCGCGATGCCTTCCTCGGCCACCCGGTGCATCTCCGCCGTGCGGATCTGCACCTCGAACGGGAAACCGCGATCGCTGACGACGGAGGTGTGCAGCGACTGATAGCCGTTGGGACGCGGCATCGCGATGAAGTCCTTGATCCGTCCCGGTACCGGCGAC
>JANPCT010000814.1:0-4731 GCA_031431095.1 Acidobacteriota bacterium
GGCGCGAAGACAACCTGGGCTGGCGCGCGCGCCCCGCGCCAGCGGGCCGCGTCCTGCGCGGCCGCTCCTGGGACGACATGTCCGCGGAGATTGCCGGCATCGTGGAGCAGTTGCGATGAGGCCCGCCTTTGACGCGGTTACCGCTTGCTGGGTGTGCGGAGGTGCCGCGTTCGTGCCTGTGCACGAAGCGATTTTCGAGTTGTCGGAATACGCCCGCCAGGATCCCGAGCTTGCCGCGTACTCCGGCGCCACCGTGACACTGCAGCGATGCCGGACCTGCGGGTTCGCGCAGCCGGCGGCGCTGCCGGCCCTGCCGGGATTTTTCGACCGCATGTACGACCAGCGGTGGGCCGACGACTGGATTGCCGGCGAACACGACGGGCCGTACAAGGATCGAATCTTCGGGGACATCCTGGATGCGCTCGGGCAGCGATGCGGCCGCGGCCGCGCGCTGCTGGACGTCGGCGCTCACGCCGGGCGATTTCTCAGCCTCGCGCGCGCCGCAGGTTGGGACGCCGAAGGGCTCGAGCTGAATCCCAAGACCGCCGCCTACGCCGCGCAGGTATCGGGCGCACCCGTGCATCAGGGCAACATCGATACGTTCACGACGGCGCGGTCTTACGACGCCGTCACATTGACAGACGTGCTCGAGCACGTCCCGCAGCCGCGCACCGTGCTCACCCGGGTGCGGGACTTTCTCGCCCCCCGCGGCTGGGTGTCGATCAAAGTGCCGAACGGCCCGTCGCAGCGCCTCAAGGAAACCCTGCGCGCGCGACTCCGGCCGTCGTACCGGGCGACCCTCGCCGACAATCTCGTGCACGTCAATCATTTTTCCGCGGCGTCGCTCGGCCGCGCGCTGACGGCGTCGGGATACCGCGAGGTCGCGGTGTTCGCCGCGGCTCCGGAGCTTCCCGGCGATCCGGCGAGCCCGGCTCTCTGGGGGCGTCGCGCCGCCTGCCAGCTCGCCCGCGCGCTTCCGTGGGGCGCCGCGTCACCGCTCGCGTTCAACCTGCAGGCATATGGCCGCCGCGACTGAAACGGTTCCCGCACTGAGCGTCGTCATTCCGACGTTCAACAACCAGGCGGTACTCGGTCAATGCCTCGACGCCTGGGAGCGCTTCGGCGGCGACGACGTGGAGCTCGTGGTCGTCGAGGACGGCTGCCGCGACGGCACCGCGGAGTTGCTGGCCAGGCGCGCCGCCACGCCGTGGGGTCTCCACCATCTCAGGTGGATTCACCAGGATGATGCGCACGAGTTGCGGTGCACGAATGCCGGCATGGCAATCGCGCGCGGCACCCTGGTCGCGGCGTGGCAGGACGACATGTTCCTTCGCGCCGCCTGGCTCGTCCCCGAACTGTGCGCGGCGTTCGAACGGTATGCGGATCTCGGGCTGCTCAGCCTGAGCCGCGGCCTGAATTGCATTCCGGTGCGCGAACCGATCGCGACATGGGCCGATCTCGTCGACTGGCGCCGTCTGCAGAGCACCATCGGTGCTGGTCCGGGCAACTGGTTCCGCCTGCAGGAAGTGGACATCGTCATCCGGCCGTGGGTTGTGCGGCGCGCGTGCCTCGATCGCGTCGGCCCGCTCGACGAGGCGTTCCGGCCGACGGAATGGGATGAAGCAGACCTCGCCTTTCGCGTTCGCGCGGCCGGGTGGAAGGTCGCGACGTGCGGTTACGAGCGGCTCGACGGGTACTTCCATCTTGGCAGCACCACCGTCGGGACGCCGTCGCAGGCCTATCTCGATCGGGTGCTCCGCAACGGCCGGCTGTTCCACGATCGGTGGGACGCGACAATTGAATCGGAGCATCCGAGACCGCGGCGCACCTGGAGGCGGACCGCCGGCGCGGTGGGCTGGTCCGCAACGGCGCGCGCCATGGCTCGGACCGCCGGGTCCGCGATTTTTCGCCGTCAGCCGTGACACATGCAGACAGGAATAGGCCGTCACTACCGTGAGCCGAGCTGGCTCGAACGCATCGCTGCAGGCTCCGCCGGGCGGGCGCCGGCATGGCTGCGCGCGCCCGTGAAGCGCGCCTATCACGCCCTGCTCGCCGCGCTCCCCGGCGATCACCTCGTGTGCCGGCTGCCGGGCGGTGAAGCCCTACGCGTCGATCCCGATTACCGTCACCTGGCGTGGAATGCGGAGGAGTACGCCGCGCTCAAACACCAGACCCCCGCCGGAGGGACGGTGCTGGACATCGGCGCGAACGTCGGCTGTTACACGCTGCTGTTCGCGGGGTGGGTGGGAGATACCGGACGCGTGTACGCCTTCGAGCCGGCGGCCGCGAGCCGCGCCGGGCTGGAGCGCCACCTGTTCCTGAACGGTCTGGCGGATCGCGTCACGGTGCGGCGCGAAGCGGTCACCGATCGCAGCGGCTCGATGCCTTTTCTCGATGCGGGCACGCACGGCGACAACCGGCTCGTCACCGCGGCCACCGGCGACACGACGAACGTCCCGGCCACCAGCATCGACGAATTCTGCGAAGCGGCCGCGATCGCACCAGACGTCATCAAGATCGACATCGAAGGCGCAGAGCTCGCTGCGCTGCGCGGCGCGCGGCACACCATCGCGCGTGCCGGCGGCGGCGCCGCGCTGTCCCTGTTCGTGGAATTGCATCCGTCCATCTGGCCTTCGCTCGGTATCACGCGCGCGGACATCGAAGCAGAACTGCGCCGGCAGCATCTGGTGCTCGCGCCGCTCCCGGGGGTCGGCGATCCCTGGGCGGTCGAAGGTATCTGCGTGCGGTTGTTACCGGGCTGATGCGCATTCTCATCGTCAACGAAGCGCTCCGCGGCGGCGGTGGAGTCGAGACCTATCTCTCGACGCTGTTGCCGGCACTTCAGTCCGCGGGACACGAGGTCGGCGTCCTGCACGACAATCCGGAGGCGGACGGCGGACCGCAGCGCATCGCGCCGGAAGGAATGTGGCACGCGGGCATCCAGGACGAAGGGATGGACGGGTCACTGGAGCGCGTCCGCAAGTTCGCGCCGGATGTCTGCTTTTCGCACAATATGCGCCGGCTCGCCTACACGGCGCGGCTGCTTACCGAGTGGCCGATCGTCAAGATGATGCACGGCCACTTCGGCACGTGCGTCAGCCGGCAGAAGGCCTTCGCGTTTCCCGGCATCAGCGCGTGCACGCGCGAGTTCGGGCTTGGCTGTCTCGCCTATTACCTGCCGCGACGATGCGGGCAGGCGAACCCGTTCGTGATGCTCCAGGAGTATCGCTGGGGTACCGAGCTGCGCTCGCTGTTTCCGCGATATCGAGGCGTGGTCGTCGCCAGCCGCTTCATGCGGGATGAATATCTTCGCGCGGGAATCGCCGGCGACAGCGTCCACGCGATCCCGCTGTTTGCCGCCGGCGGCGTGGCACCGCCGCGGCCGGACGACGACGCCCGCCCGATCGACGTGGTCTTCCTCGGACGCATGACCGCGTTGAAGGGTCCCGACACCCTCATCGACGCCGTCGCGCACGCGTCCGCCCGCCTCGGGCGCTCCGTCTCCGTCGTCCTCGCCGGCGAAGGTCCCGAACGGAGCCGGCTGCCGGGACGCGCCGCTTCGCTTGGCGTCGACGCACGGTTCCCCGGTTGGGTCACACCCGTCGAACGCGACCGGCTGCTTGGCGAGTCTGCGATGATTGCGGTGCCGAGCCGCTGGCCGGAGCCATTCGGGCTCGTCGGACTCGAAGCGGGCGTCTTCGGAACGCCCGCGGTTGCGTTCGACGCCGGCGGCATAGCCGACTGGCTGACCGATCGCGAAAACGGGCGATTGATCGGCCCGACACTGGGCGCTGCCGGCCTCGGCGATGCCATTGCCGACATCCTCGCGAATCCGCACCTGCGTCGCCAGTTCGCCGCCGGTGCCCGCGCGGTATCGGCCCGGTTCAATCTCGACGCGCACTTGCGCGCGCTGATGCCGGTACTGACGCACGCGGCGGAAGCAGGGCCGTCCCCGGCGTGACAACGTGGCACCTGCTCACGCCCGAGTATCCCCCGGCATGTGGCGGCGTCGGTGATTACACCGCACTGGTCGCGGACGCGCTGACGGCAGCCGGTGACACCGTGCACGTCTGGCATCCCGCCCCCGGCGCGCCGCGCGGCGAGCCGCGGTCGCCCGCTCCGGTCGTCCATGAATTGCCCGACCGCTTCGGCGCCGCGAGCCGAGCCGCCATCACCTCGGGCGTGCGCGCGAATCCGGGCGTGCTCCTGGCCGAGTATGTCCCTGGCGCCTTCGGCGCCCGCGGACTGAACGTGCCGTTCTGCCGATGGATGGCGCGGATGCGTCGCAGCGGTGTAGACGTGCGTGTCATGTTCCACGAGCCATTTTTCTATTTCGGTTTCGCGCGGCCGTGGCGCAACGTGTTCGCCGTCGTCCAGCGCGTCATGGCGGCGATCCTGCTGCGCGCCGGCACGCGTATCTACTACTCGACCGCGACCTGGTCGCGTCTGCTCTCGCCGTATGGACCGCAAGCGCACGTCGACATCCTGCCGATCCCGTCGACGATTCCGGTGGATGTTGCGGTGGGCACCGGCGCATCCCGCAACGGCGGTTTTCTGATCGGTCATTTCGGGACCTTCGGCGCCCACATCGCCAGTCAACTGGGGGAGATCCTGCCCGCATTGCTGCGGCGGCTGCCCGCGGCGCGCGTTCTTCTCGTAGGCCGCGGCGGTGTCGCATTCGCGCGGACGCTCCCGGCCGACATACGGGATCGCGTGGACGCGACCGGCGTC
>JANPCT010000815.1:0-10186 GCA_031431095.1 Acidobacteriota bacterium
ACACCATCGAGCAGGACGCCGCACGCCCCGCACTCCCCTTCTCCGCACCCCTCCTTTGTGCCGGTGAGCCCTGATTGGCGAATGGCGTCCAGCAGCCGAGCCATCGGATGGCCGGCGAGGACCGTCGCGCGCCCGTTGAGCGTGCAGCTCACCGTCAGGTTCTGCGACTCAGACAGGCGACGCCTCCATCAGGGCCATCAAGCGCTCGGGGGTCAGCGGCAGCCGCGTGACGTCGACACCGGTGGCATGCGCCACGGCATTGAAAATCGCCGGCGCGGGTCCATCCATCGGCAGCTCGCCAATGCCCTTGGCGCCGCCCGGCCCGTACGGATACGGTACCTCTTCGAAGTAGACGCGGATCGGCGGGAGATCCATCGACGTCGGCATGATGTAGTTCGTCATCTGCGGATTGGCCATCCGCCCCTCGCGCCAGACCACGTCCTCGTAGAGCGCCCAGCCGATACCCTGCGCAACGCCGCCTTCGATCTGTCCGGCCGCCAGGGTGGGGTTGATCACCTTGCCCACTTCCTGAACGGCCACGAAATCGTCGACGCGCGTTTCCCAGGTTCTCGTGTCGACCGAGACTTCGGCGACGTACACCGCCCAACCATAGGTGCCGTAGGCGTCGCCCACGTACTTCTCGTCGTCCCACGACAGCCCGGGCGGCGGCTGGTACTGGGCGGAGCCGCGCAGCGAGCCCAAGGCCTCGACGTAGCGCTTGCAGGCCAGTTGAAACTCCGCCCGCGAATAGAGCGGCGGCAGGTAGCCGGAATCGATCAGCGCGTGCTTGACGCCGAGCGCCGCAGTCTCCACCAGCTTCCCGACGACCATGCAAGTCCGCGACGCGACGGTCGGTCCGCTGTCCGGGACGATGGACGTATCGGGCTGGACGACGTCGATGTCGGCGCAGTCGATGCCCAGCGCCTCGGCGGCAATCTGCGAAAAGATCGTGTTCGTCCCCTGCCCGATTTCGGTGCTCGCGGAGAGGACGCGAATCGTGCCCTCGACCGTGGCTTCGACCGCGACGACAGACGACAAGTGCAGCTCGCCCGATCCGGTGAAACCCGCGCCATGCATGAACGCGGCGAGGCCGATGCCTTTCTTGACGGCGCGTCCGGGGTTCTCCCGCGTGAAGCGCGCGCGCTTGTCGTGATACCCGGACAGCAACAGCGCGCGATCGAGCAGCGCCGGCATGTCGACCGGCTCGGTGATGGTCTGTCCGACCGCCAGCGTGTCGCCGACCTTGATGAAGTTGCGCCTGCGGAAGTCCTCGGGTGTGAGGCCGACAGCCGCCGCCACTTTGTCCATGTGCCGCTCCAGCGCGAACAGGCTCTGGGGCGCGCCAAAGCCGCGAAAGGCGCCGTGCGGGGGGACGTTGGTTGCCACGGCCCGGCCGCTCACGCGCACGTTGGCGCACGAGTAGGGCCCCGCCGCATGAATCGTCCCGCGCGACAGGACAACGGGCGAAAGCGTGCAGTAGGCGCCGCCGTCGATCGTGAAATCGATGTCCATGGCCAGCAGGCGGCCGTCGGCGCTGACCGCCGTCCGGTGACGCGTCCGCGACGGGTGCCGCTTCGTGGTGCACAGCATGTCCTCGGTGCGGCCGTAGATCATCTTCACCGGCCGGCCTGCCTTCCATGCCAGCAGCGCAGCGTGCCCGGCGATCACGGACGGGAACTCCTCCTTCCCGCCAAAGCCGCCGCCGGTTTCCATCTGGACGACTCGGATCGCCTCTCCGGGCAGGTTGAACAGCCCGGC
Organism: Acidobacteriota bacterium; assembly: GCA_031431095.1. Lineage (GTDB taxonomy): Bacteria > Acidobacteriota > Vicinamibacteria > Vicinamibacterales > 2-12-FULL-66-21 > JAICSD01. Next base: position 1,759 of record JANPCT010000815.1, read on the forward strand.
GAGCGCGCGGTGAATGTAATAGGGACACTGCATCGATCCCCACACCGTCACGCCATGCGCCGGATCCGCCACGGCCAGCATCCCATTCGGCTCGATGTAGAGCTGCTCCTGCGCGCCGGTTTCGTACTCCCCTTCCACCACGATCGGCGCCGCCGCGAACGCATGATCGACGTCCCCTTTCGACACGGCATAGCGCTTGAACACATTGTCGGCGCCCCAGATGACGTGGCGGCCTGACAGCGCTTCGTCGATGCTGAGCACCGGACGCAGCGGCTCGATGTCGATCGTCACGCGCCGCCTCGCATCGTCGGCGATCGCGCGATCGCGGTGCGCGATCAGTACGACCGGCTCCTCCGCGTGGTTGACGACACCGGAGGCCAGGTACGGCTGATCGTCGGCGATCAACTTGACGCGATTATGCCCGGGGATGTCGGCGGCGGTGACGATGACGAATTCGTCCCAGGGAACGGCTGGGTCGAACGTGATGGCGGTGATCCGACCGCGCGCGATCGGGCTCCTCACCGTGACGCCGTGCAGCATGCCGTCGGGACTGAGATCGTCGACGTAGCGGGCCTGGCCGGTGACCTTGGCGCGCCCCTCCTTGCGCGTGATGGAGCGTCCGATCTGCGGCCCGGCCATGTCGCGATTCTAACGCCTCACGCCCCCGCCGCATTGATGTAGGCTCGGCGGATGTCCACGACCCGGCAACCGATCCACACCGTCTACGGCGGCGCTCACCTGTTCAAGGCTGACACCGCCCCGCGCCTGGGCGTCGCCGCGCTGCGGGTCCTCGAGGAGTACGCGCCGGATGCCGCCACGCTCGCGGCCGTCCTGGGAATCGAACCCGCGGCCGCAGAGCGGGTGTATGGCCGCGTCTCCGAGAAGCTGCGTCGGGAACCAGTCGAAGACTTCCGGCTCGACTTCGAAGACGGCTACGGCAATCGCCCGGATGCGGAAGAAGACGGACACGCGGAATCGTCCGCCGTTGAAGTCGCCGCCGCTGCTCATCACGGGACGCTGCCGCCGTTTGTCGGCATACGAATCAAGAACCTCGGCGACGAGCTAAGAGAGCGTGCGCTCAGGACGACGCAACTGTTCCTCGACCGGCTGCTCAAGGACACCCGCGGACAGCTGCCGCCAAACTTCGTCGTCACGCTGCCGAAGATCACGCAGAGCTCGCAAGTCGGGCTGCTCGTCGACGCCTTCGCGCGGATCGAAACCATCCATCGGCTGCCGCCGGGGACGCTGCGCATGGAGCTAATGGTCGAGACGCCACAGACGATCTTCGACGAAACCGGTGCGGTCGCCCTGCCGGGCCTGATCAAGCAGGGCCGGGGACGGATCGTGGCGGCACACTTCGGCACTTACGACTACACCGCGTCGCTCGGCATCACCGCCGCGCACCAGCACATGAGGCACCAGGTCTGCGATTTCGCGCGCGGTGTGATGCAGGTGGCGCTCGCCGGCACGAGCGTGTGGCTGTCGGACGGGGCGACCAACGTCCTGCCGGTGCCGATCCATCGTGCGGTAGCGGGTCACGCGCTCACAGTGGCGCAGATCGACGAGAACAGGCGCGCGATTCACCGCGCCTGGCGGCTGCATCACGACGACATCCGCCACTCGCTCGGCAACGCGTTCTACCAGGGATGGGATCTGCATCCGGCGCAGCTCGTCTCGCGCTACGCCGCGGTCTACGCGTTTTTCTTCGAGAGTCTCGACGCCGCCTCGGAGCGCCTGTTGAATTTCATCGCCAAGGCCGCTCAAGCCACACTGGTGGGAGAGGTGTTCGACGACGCCGCGACGGGGCAGGGACTGTTGAACTTCTTCCTGCGCGCGGTCAGTTGCGGCGCCGTGAAGGAGGAGGAGATCGGCTCGCTTACCGGGCTGACGATCGAGGAGCTGAGGTCCGGATCCTTCGTGCAAATCGTCAAGGGACGACGCGGGTGATGGCAATCGCGTCGAACGCGCGCCCGAGGCTGCGTGTTCTTTGGCCGCACGCCGGCGGCGCGCGGGCCTACCGTGCGGGCACGCGCGATTTCAGCTCCTCGAACCAGTTGAGGACCACCTGGATCTCCGGCGCGATCCCGGACGAGTACTCCTTGCGGCCCTGCGGGATGAGACCGAGGAACCTGCCGTCGCGCGTGATGTCGTAGGTCCGGCGGGCCGACCCGGGCCCGAGCTGAAGTGGTTTCGCCAGCGCCACCGGATTGCCGAACGCGAACGCCGGCTGCGTCGTGACACCGACCGCCTCGAATGCGCCCGCCCTCGGGTCATAAAACAGCTCCTTGCCGTCGGGCGACCAGAGCACCATGTGCGGAACATCGGCCTCCTTCGTCGGCAGCTGATACTTCGAGCCGTTCGGCGGGAACGGTTGGACGTAGATCGTGGTGATGCCGCGCTCATTTCCGGTGTAGGCCACCCAGCGGCCGTCCGGTGAGAAGCCGGCGCCGATTCGGATTGAGGAGTGCACGTCGCCGAATGGCGTCACGCTGCGGTCGCGCACCGACAGCGTCCACAACGTCTCGACGGACCCCTTGTTCGCGGTGAACAGCAGTGCGTCCTGCTTCGGCGACCACATTTCCGGGGCATGGGATTCCCCGTGCGTCGGCCTGGTGAGCCGTTCGGCCGCGCCGCCGTCCGCCGGCTGCGCGAAGATGGCGAGGTCACCCTCACGATCCGATTGGAACACGACACGCGTGCCGTCGGCTGACCAGATCGGAAACCGGTTGTTGCCCCCGAACGTGAGCCGCCGCATCGCCGTTTTTCCGGAGACGTCGTAAATCCACACAATCGCGTCCTTGCCGTCGTCGGTCGCCAGCGCGATGCGGGTGCCATCGGGAGAGATGCGCGGCGTCAAGTACGGACCTGGCGGAAGCTTCAGGACTTCGACCTGTCCGGTGCGATCGATCAGGGCAATTTGCAGTAACGCTGATGAGATGGAGAGCGGGCCTGGGACGTAAATGAGGGTGCCCGTGTCGGACACGCTGAAGTGCGCGGCGGCGGTGGTGCCGCCGGCAGCCCGGCTGACTCCCTCGACGACCGGCACGGGCTCGCTGGTGACGCGCAACCGCTGCGGGTCGAACGCGACCGCGTAGAGGATGCCGTTCAGCGCGTACGCGATGTGACCGGTCGGCACATACCGGGCATCACTGCCGCCGTCGACCACCAGTGTCCGTTCGCCGGATTTCAGCGACTGTACGAAGATGCGCGCCGTGTCCCAACGGTCGACCCTGTTGCCCGTACCGAGCGTGAACAGCACGTGCTCCCCGCCGGGCAGCAACTGCGGACCATGCGCCTCTTGACCTTCCTCGACGCGCACCACGACTTCGGGTGTGCCGCCGTCGGGCGAGACCCGCATGATGCCCTTGGCGCCCTGGCCGAACAGGATGCCGTCCGCTCCCCAGTAGATGCCGAACGGATTCTCGGCCGGGCACAAGGTCACCGGCGCACCGCCCGTGACGGCGACCCGTTTCAGTGTCTGATCCGAGAACGCGAAAAACGCGATCGAGCGGCCATCGGGTGAAAACGTCGGGTCTGTGATGGACTGATAACTGTCGGTGCCCTGAATCGGCCTCGCTTCGAGCTGTGACAGCGACCGGACATACAGCTGCGCGGCGGCTCCATAGACCAATTGCGTTCCGTCGGGGGACATCGCGATCAGGTGGCGCACGCCACCGGACGCGGAGAACGACTGCCCATTGGGCAAGGGCAAGCGGAATCGCGTCACACCGGCGGCGGTGGCTGGCCTCTCAGCGAAACGCCGCGCGACCGCTACCGACGCCGCACTGGCGAGGATCGCGAACAGCACGATGGGCAACGCGAGTCGCCACGCGCGCCGCGGCGATCGGGCGGCCGCCGCGCGGGTGCCGGCGTCGGCGTCACCTGGATCCTCCAGCACGATTCGCGCTTCCCCGATGTCGCGCAGCCGCCGCCGCATGTCGCGATCGAGGCACCGCGCGATCAACCGCCGCACCGACGTGGGCGTCGCCTCGGGGAGCCCCGTCCAGTCAACCTCCTGCCGCAGAACTGCGGCGAGCGTTTCGGACATGTCCGCGCCCTCGAAGGCGCGGCGCCCCGACAGCATTTCGTAAAGCACGGCGCCGAACGCCCAGACGTCACTGCGTCTGTCGGCCGGGCGCCCCTTGCTCTGCTCGGGACTCATGTAGGCGGCGGTCCCGAGAACCGTGCCCATCCGCGTCAGCTCCGGGCTCGTGATCGTCGCGGCGCCACCGAGCTCCGGGCCGGTGGCAGCCAGCGGGTCCAGCACCTTCGCGAGGCCGAAGTCGAGCAGCTTCACCGTGCCGCCGGGACCAACCTTTATGTTCGCGGGTTTCAGGTCGCGGTGGATGATGCCCTGCTCGTGTGCGGCGTCCAGGCCCTCCGCGATTTGCCGGGCAATCGACAGCGCCTCATCGAGTGGAATCGGCCCCGCTGCGATGCGCTCGTCGAGCGTCGGCCCCTCGACCAGTTCGAGCACGAGCGCCTGCACGGTACCGGAGGCCTCGAAGCCGAAGATGCCGGCAATGTTTGGATGGTTGAGGGAGGCGAGGACCTGCGCCTCGCGGTTGAAGCGGGCCAGGCGATCGGCGTCGAGCGCGAAGAGTTCTGGCAGCACCTTGAGTGCGACGTCGCGATTCAGCTTCTCGTCCCGCGCGCGATACACCTCGCCCATGCCGCCGGCACCGAGCGGCGCAACGATTTGATAGGGACCGAGGCGCGTGCCGGGAGCGAGGAGCATGGAGTGGGATGATTCTAAGTCAGAAGGTATAAGGCCCGGCGTGGCCCATTCATTCACGTCCGGCGCAGCCAGGCCGCGGCCATCCACCCGACCAGGATCAGTCCGCCGAGCACCGGGATCGCGTAATGGCTCCCGTACGTCGCGGTCGGGAAGTGATTGCTGATCATGATGAAGGTCGCCGGGATCGCGAGAAACGTGTTGTGCTTCGATCGCAGCTTGGCGCCGGCGCCGAGCGTCTCGTCGAAGCGCTCGCCTTTTGCGGCGGCCGCGATCATGCGCCGCTGCCGCGGCAGGATGCGCATCCACACGTTGAGCACCATGATGGTGCCGAAGATGGCGCCGATATGGATATAGGTCGCGCGCGCGCTCAGCACGGCCGACAGTCCCCATGCCATCAACACAATCAGCACAAAAGCGATGACGCCGAACACGGGTTCGAGTCGCGCGAGCCGCGTCCGCACGAGGACGTCGTAGATCGCCCATCCGAGCAGCAGTGAGGTGAATCCGATGATCCCGGCCTGAAGTGCCGTGACCCTCGCCTCGATCGGATCGACCATCAGCCCGCCATGGTAGTAGACCAGATTCAGCAGCAGGAAGCCGGTCACGAACGTCGCGAGCGCCTCATAGCGGAACCAGTGGACCTCGCCGGGCGGGACGCCGAGCGTCTTCTGCTTGACGACGGTATAGAACCCCCCGCTGTGCACCATCCAGACCGCGCCGCCGCCCTGCCCTCCAGCCTCGAGCTTGCGCATCTGGCCGTCGAGCCAGGTGAAGTAGTAGGTGGAGCCGACCCACAGGATTGCGGAAAACACGTGCGACCACCGCAGCAGCAGGTTCAGCCATTCTGAAACATTGTTCATTGGCGATCGCAGGTTGCGTGTTGACGATTTAGAAGCTGGCCGCCGGCCACGGACCGGACTTAGCTGCCGCGATAGGTCGAGTATCCATACGGGCTGAGCAACAGCGGCACGTGATAATGGGCGGCGGCGTCCCGGACCACGAAGTCGATCGACACCCTGGAATAGAACGATTCGACGCCGCGTCCCTTGAAATAGTCGCCGACCTCGAACGTCAGCCGGTATCCGCCCGCGCCGCCGGTCATCGTCGACGGCAACATCGCCGCGACCCGCCCGTCCCTGTCGGTCACTGCCCTGGAGACGTCGACCCACCCGGCGCCGTTCTGGCGCTGGAGCTGCACCATCACCGATCCCGCCGGGCGCCCGATCGACGTATCGAGGACATGTGTGGACACGGTCATCCGAGCAGTCTTTCCATGCGCCGCCGCGTGATGTTGCGCAGCTCGCCGGCGGCGACGCGCAGTTCCGTGTCGGGAGTGTTGCTCATCCTGCCCTGCAGGAGTGCCAGTAACTCCGTGGTCGTCCTGCCCGCTGCCGCGGCGAGGAACACGTGACCGAATTTCGCTTCGTAGGCGCGGCTGGCTTGGGAGAGCGCCTCGCGGTCCGCCGGTGCGCCGGCTGCGGCCGCCGCCTGCTCTTGCTCGGACAGCGACCGCGCCACATCGGATTGGCGGCGTTCCGCCTCGCGTTCGCCGATACGAGGGTGATGGCGGCACGCCTCACGCCAGTCGTGTGCCGCCACTCCATCGAACGCGACATCGGCCGCAGTCAGGACTGCCGCAGCCGTCGCGAACGGGCGCGATGCGGCCATGCCGTCGATCCATGCCGGCGCCGCGCACCAATCGCTCAGGACGGCGCGGATCTCGGGCTCGTCGAGGGCGTTCAGATGACGCACTGCCCTGCGCCGCCTGGCGTCTGCGTCTGGTATCCCGAATACGCGGAAGCGGCTGACGCCACCGTCGGGATAGACGTTCAGCCGCACATGCGAGACGGGCTCCGTCGAGCGGGATGCCGCGTCAAACGTGTGCAGGTGATCCGGGTGGAGCTTCGTCTGCGCCACGAGCGGAATCCAGTTCGCAATGATCCGGCTGGAGACGTCGGCGGAGACGCCGCCCTGATCCTCCTGCATCATCGCGGCTTCCACGCTGGCACTATCCGGGTAATTGCCTTTGAAATGCGCCGTGTCGAGCTCCAGTCGCGAAACCGTGCCCGGCATGCCGAGGTGAACCACCGTCCAGTCGTGCCCCGGACCGCGACGACGCTTCGTCTCCCACCCGTCGCCCATGTTCGCCGCGGCGTACGGCATGAGCATGTTGCGCGGCTCGCCGTAAAAACGGTCGCTCGCATCGGCGACGTAGCCGCCGTGCTGGACCGCCGCCAGGTCGAACACCGTGCTGGAGCTGAAGACCTGTGTCCAGTCGGGCAGCACTTCTCCCATGACTCTGAGTCGCGCGACGCCGCCATCCGGGAAGATGTTCAGACGGAGGTGAGTGACGCGGCGCTCTCCACGCTGCGAGGAAGGGATGGTAAAAGGATTCCTCGCGTCCCCGGCGAGTTCCACGCGATCGAGCAGTGGATGCCAGACGACGCCGGCAGCCGCCGCATCGGCTCCGGCAGGTAGGCCGCATCCCTCCACCCAGCAATGCGACGGGAAGTTGCCCGTAAAAAAAGCCGTGTCTACGATCAGAGAGTGAACGACGCCAGGCAGGCCGAGTTTGATGATGCACCAGTCGTGACCCGCTGTACGGCGGCGGCGTGTTTCCCAGCCGTCCATCCACTTGCCGCGGTCGGTGTACTCGCCCGGGAGGAACACCGGGGCCTCGGGCTTGAGCAGATTCTCCTTCTCCGCGAAGAACTCGTCGTTTGCGGCAAGGGCCCGGCCGCCCAGCCGGGCCGATGCCAGATCGATCAGGTGAGTGAATTCGCTCATGCTTCCGTCCAACGATACACGACGCGTCCCTTCACGTACGTTTCCATCACCCGCCCGGACAGCGTCATTCCGTCGTAAGGGGTGCGCTTGTGACGTTGATGCAGCCGGCGCTCGTCAACCACGAACGTCGCTTCCGGATCCCAGATCACGAGGTCCGCATCACAACCAGGGGCGATCGATCCCTTGCGCGTCGCCAGGCCGGCAAGCCGGGCGGGAGCCGCGCAAAGCCATTCCGCCAGTCGGTGCAGTGGCAACGCGCGCGCGCGGGCCCCAGTCCACACCGCCGGCAGACTGAGTTCCAGCCCCGCGATGCCGCCCCACGCGCGCAGGAAATCGCCGTCCTCTCCCTTCATCGACGGCGGGCATGGTGAATGATCCGTCGCGACGAAGTCGATGTCGCCGGCGGCAAGCGCCTGCCACAGTGCCTCGCGGTTATCGCGGCCGCGAATCGGTGGCGCGCACTTGAACAGCGTCGCGCCGCCGGGGATCTCCTCGTCGCAGAACGTCAGATAGTGCGGACCCGTCTCCACGGTGATCGGCAGCCCTTCCGCGCGCGCGGCGCGCAGCATCGGCAGCGCAGCGGCGGCGGCGAGGTGGACGATGTGGATGTGCGCGCCGAACTCGCGGGAAAGCGCGATCAGCAGAGCGATGGCGGCGACTTCGGCTTCCGGCGGCCGCGACGCCAGCCACGTGCCGTGCATCCGCGGATCGCCTGGCGATGGAATGGCCGGCAGTGCTGCAGGCCATTCCGCATGAGCAAGCAGCGGCAATCCGAGCCGGCGCAGGATCGGCAGGGCTTCGCGAAGGTCCGTTTCTTCGACGCAGGCGAACTCGGCAACGCCGGAGGGTGACAGAAAGCACTTGAAGCCGCGCACACCGGCGCGCGCCAGCGGCCCGAGATCG
>JANPCT010000816.1:0-6614 GCA_031431095.1 Acidobacteriota bacterium
GTGGCTTAGCGCCGCCGGCCATCCGGTGTTCCAGACCGAATGGAACTCGTCGGCGCTGGTGAAGGCCGCTACCAAGACCGGCAAGAAGAAGAATGCGCTGACGCCGATGACCTTCAGCCTCTTGCACGCGACCGATTTCGCGGACCGGCTGCTCTACAACATCATTCCGCCGCTCAAGGCCGGGATGATCGTGCTCGCCGATCGCTACACCTACACCGCGTTCGCGCGGGACGTGGCCCGCGGTGTCGACCGGCGCTGGGTGCGCGAACTGTACAGCTTTGCCGTCAAGCCAGATCTGGCCGTGTATTTCCGCGTGCCCATCGATGTCTCCGTCGATCGACTGATGGCGCGCCGCGTCAAACTCAAATTCTATGAAGCCGGCCTCGACATGGGGTGGAGTTCCAACGCCCTGGAGAGTTTCCGGATCTTCCAGGGAAAAGTACTGGACGAATACGACCGGCTCGTGGACGAATTCGGCCTCAGCGTCGTGAACGCCGTCGGCAGCATTACCGACCAGCAGCGCGTCTTCCGCCGCCTGGTCTCGCAACATCTGGAGATGTCACACCATGAGGAGCGGATTGATGAACCTGCCTGACGCGACCGACGCGGACGGCGGCGGCAAGGCGGGCCAGTACTACAGCTATGGCATCCCGTATCTCTCGATCGGCAATTATCCCGGCAAGCTGATTGCCATCGAAGGGACCGACGGTGTCGGCCGATCCACCCAGATCACGTTGCTGCGCGAATGGCTCGAGGTGCAGGGCTATGGCGTCATCGAGACCGGGTGGACGCGGTCGGAGCTGATGTCGCCAACGATCGATCTCGCGAAGTCCAGCAACACGCTCAACAAGCTGACCTTCGTGCTGCTCTATGCCACGGACTTCGCCGATCGGCTGGAGAAGGAAATCATTCCCGCGCTGAAGGCCGGGTTCATCGTGCTGTCGGATCGCTACATCTTCACGGCCCTGGCACGGGCGGGCGTTCGCGGCGTCGATCGCACCTGGGTGCGGAATCTGTACGGATTCGGCATCGCGCCGCATCTCGTCTTCTATCTTCGTATCGACGAGAAGACGCTCATCCGCCGCGTGCTCCAGTCGCGCGGCATGGATTACTGGGAATCGGGGATGGACATGAAGCTCGGCGACGATATTTACGAGAGCTTCCGCGCCTACCAGCGCGCGCTGCTCAAGGAGTACACGTCGATGGCCGACGAGTTCGGCTTCCGCGTGCTGGACGCGCGACGCAAGGTCGAGGTCATCCAGGATGAGCTTCGCCGCCAGATCGCCGCCTTCCTGGGAGAGTCCGACAGCCTGTCGCCCGGACCCGCCGCGGTCAAAGTCGAGTAGGGCTGTCCTTTTACACGCCCGTTACATCGAAGAAACCGGCCGGAAACCTTCTCCGGATAGCATCGGTCCATGTCCACTCTTGTGACGGCCCTGCAGGCCCGTCCCGAACCCCCGGCCGTGGACGTCAAGGGGCGCGCCTGCAAGGTCGTGGTGAAGAACCTGAACTTCCACTACGGCGCCAAGCAGGCTCTGGAAGACATCTCCATCGACATCCCCGCGAACCTGGTCACCGCCTTCATCGGCCCGTCCGGCTGCGGCAAGAGCACCTTTCTCCGCACGCTCAACCGGATGAACGACATCATCCCCGGGACCCGCGTCGACGGGGCGATTGAGATCGACGGCCGGGATATCTACAAGAGCGGAATGGACGTGGTCGGCTTGCGCCGCCGCGTCGGCATGGTCTTCCAGAAGTCGAACCCTTTTCCCAAGTCGATCTTCGAAAACGTAGCCTATGGCGTGCGGCTGAACGGACTGGCGGCAAGCCGCGGTGAGCTGCAGCAGCGGGTCGAGGAAAGCCTGCAGCAGGCGGCCATCTGGGACGAGGTCAAGGATCGGCTCCACGACTCCGCGCTGGCACTCTCCGGCGGCCAGCAGCAGCGCCTCTGCATCGCGCGCGCGCTCGCGGTGAAGCCGGACGTGCTGCTGATGGACGAGCCAGCCTCCGCGCTCGACCCGATCGCGACGCAGCGTATCGAGGAACTGATTTACCAGTTGAAGTCCGCCTACACGATCGTGATCGTGACTCACAACATGCAGCAGGCGGCGCGGGTGTCGGATTTGACGGCGTTCTTCTGGCTTGGCCGGCTGGTCGAAGTCGGCCCGACGGACAGGATTTTCACCAGCCCGGAACAGAAGCTGACCGAAGACTACGTGACCGGGCGCTTCGGATAGGCGCGGACGCGACAGGCGGCAACGAATCGAAGCCGGACCCGATTCGAACGCCGCCAGGAACCAGAAAGATCGACGGACCCCGAACGAACGAAGGAGCCGATGGCGTTGCCGAATGTCCCGCACTTCCAGGAGGAGCTCGATCAGCTCAAGGCGCGGCTGCTCGAGATGGGTGGCCTGGCGGAGGACCGTGTGCGATCGGCGGTCACCGCGCTCGTGAGCCGTGACCTGGCGCTCGTCCAGCAGGTCCTCGGCGGCGACATGCCGATCAACCGGCTCCACATCGAAATCGACAGCCGATGCGTGAAGCTGCTGGCGCTGCACCAGCCGATGGCGGTTGACCTGCGCTCCATCCTGTCGGCGGTCAAGATCAACACCGATCTCGAGCGCGTCGGCGACCTCGCCATCAATATCGCCGAAGCCGCCCTGCGCTATCTCGGGCACGCGCCGGTCAAGGAACTGATCGACATCCCGAGGATGGCCGACATCGCGCACGGCATGCTGCGAGACGCCCTCGACGCCTTCGTCAGGCGGGACACGCTCCTCGCGCAGCAGGTCCTCGACGCCGATGACGCCCTCGACGCGCTGAAGACGCAGGTCTTCCGCGAGCTGCTGACATACATGCTGCAGGACCCGCACACCATCGAGCCGGCCCTCGACCTGATCCTCGTGTCCCGTCACCTCGAGCGGATCGGCGACCACGCCACGAACATCGCCGAAGACGTCATCTTCATGGTTTCCGCCCGCGACGTTCGTCATCACGCCCATTGAACGGCGGGGTTCCCCGCATCGCGTCATCGATTCCACACCCCATTTCCGATTCCCCGATACAATATGAGGGTTTGGGTACCCCCGACGTAGCCTGCGTCTACTGCCGGCGTCACCCGGCGGACCCGGCGTGGCGACCCTTCTGCAGCCAGCGCTGCAAGATGGCCGACCTCGGTCGCTGGCTTGGAGGCGGGTACACCATCCCGGTCGTGGACGTGCCCGACGTACCCGGCGACGACGATGACGCGGGACATTAGCAGCACCTTGGCACCGTTGGCACTCCTTTAGCTTGGCACTGTTGAATTAGCGATGGCCGAAACCCTCACGATCACCGACAACCGCACGGGCAAGCAGTACGAAGTGCCGATCCACGACGGCGCGATCAAAGCGACCGACTTGCGCCAGATCAAGGTCACGCCGGGCGAGTTCGGCATGATGACCTACGACCCGGCGTTCATGAACACGGCCAACTGCAAGAGCCGCATCACCTACATCGACGGCGACAAGGGCGTCCAGCTCTACCGCGGCTATCCCAGCGAGCAGCTCGCCGAGCAGAGCGACTTCCTCGAGACCGCGTACCTGATTCTCTTCGGCGAGCTGCCGCAACAGAAGCAGTACGACGACTGGACGCAGCAGATCTTCCGGCACACGATGCTGCACACCAACATCGCCAAGCTGATGGAGGGGTTTCGGCACGATGCCCACCCGATGGGCATGTTCATCAGCACCGTCGGTGCGCTCTCGACGTTCTACCCCGAAGCCAAGGAGATCTTCTCCCCCGAGTCCCGCCGGCTGCAGACGCTGCGGCTCATCGCCAAGGTCCCCAGCATCGCCGCGTACGCATTCCGCCACTCCATCGGCCGGCCGTTCAACCAGCCGGATAACGACCTCACCTACGCGGGTAATTTCCTCAGCATGCTGTTTCGCATGACCGAGTTGAAGTACACGCCGAACCCGGTCCTCGAGCGCGCGATGGAAGTGCTGTTCATCCTGCACGCCGATCACGAACAGAACTGCAGCACGACGACCATGCGGACGATTGGCAGCTCGCATGCCGATCCGTACTCGGCGCTCGCCGGAGCGGCCGCGGCGCTCTACGGTCCGCTCCACGGCGGCGCCAACGAGGCCGTGCTCAGGATGCTGCACGAGATCGGGTCGATCAACAACATCCCGGCGTTCATCAAGCGCGTCAAGGCCGGCGAAGGCCGGCTGATGGGATTCGGCCACCGCGTCTACAAGTCCTACGATCCGCGCGCCAAGATCATCAAGCGGATAGCCGATCTGGTGTTCGACGTGACCGGGAAGAACCCGCTGCTGGAAATGGCGCTGGAGCTCGAACGGATTGCGCTCGAGGACGAGTATTTCGTCTCCCGCAAGCTGTATCCCAACGTCGACTTTTATTCCGGGCTGATCTACCAGGCAATGGGCTTGCCGGTCGACATGTTCCCCGTGCTCTTTGCCATCCCGCGTACCGCGGGCTGGATCGCGCAATGGGAAGAGATGCTCAACGATCCGGATCAGAAAATCACCCGCCCCCGGCAGATTTATCTAGGGCCCTCGCCGCGCGACTACGTCTCGAGGGACAAACGCCGTTGACGCGCCGCGGGTTGCGTCACGACGACGGCACGGACCGCGAAGTCCGCAACGGCCACGCGGTAATCTGCGTGACCCTCGTGACCGTGGTGATGGTGGCCGTCGGCTGTCTCAGCGCGCAGCAGCCGTCAGCACCGGCCGCGAAGTTCGACAGCAATCGTGCCTACAACGACCTGCGCCAGATGGTCGGGTTCGGACCGCGGCCGTCGGGTTCCGCCACCCTCAGGCAGACGCGTGAGTACATCAAGAAAGAGCTCGCGGCCGCCGGACTGAAGCCCGAAGAGCTCCCCTTCGACGCCCGGACGCCGACAGGGGTCATCCACATGGTCAACGTCCGCGCCACCTTGCCAGGTCCGGCGGGGGCCCGCGGCCGGCTCGTCATCGGCGGGCACTACGACACCAAGCTGGCCCCCGCGTTCCCGTTCGTCGGCGCAAGCGACGGCGCCTCGAGCGCCGCCTTCCTGCTGGAACTGGCGCGGGCTCTCAAAGGGCGCGTCAACGCGCTGCCGATCGAGTTGCTCTTCCTCGACGGCGAGGAAGCGGTCGTCGACTGGAACCTGCCGAACGCGAAAGACCACACCTATGGGAGCCGCCGCTACGTCGAGGAGTTGAAGAAGGACGGGCTCGTCAAGGACGTCCGCGCCTTCGTGCTCGTCGACATGATTGGCGATCGCGAGCTGAACATCCGCCGCGAAGAGAACTCCACGCCGTGGCTGACCGACATCGTGTGGGCCGCCGCCCGCCGACTGAAGAAGGCCGAGTTTCTCGAAGCGTCGACGCCCATCGAAGACGACCATCTCGAGTTCCTCGAGGCCGGCATACCGTCGGTCGACATCATCGACCTCGATTACCCCTCCTGGCACACGGCCGACGACAACCTGGCGCACGTCGCCGCGTCCAGCCTGCAGACCGTCGCCGACGTGCTGCTCGCCGCGCTGCCCGCCATCGAGAATCGACTCAAATAGGCTTCGCTTTGGCTTCAGGCTTCAGGCTTGAGGGCTTGAGGCTTGAGGCTTGAGGGTGGCGACGGGCGGATAGTGACCCCTAAAGCCAGAGCCTCAAGCCCAACGCCTAAACCCTGCCGTATACTGAGCCGCCCATGACACTGACTCCCATCGACTGGTTGTTGATGCTCGTCTACCTCGGCTTCGTGCTGGGGGTCGGCTTTGCCCTCAAGCGCTATACCCGCACGAGCAAGGATTTCTTCCTCGCCGGGCAGAACATCCCGGCGTGGGTGTGCGGCCTCGCGTTCCTCTCGGCCAACCTGGGCGCCCAGGAGCTGATTGGGATGGCGGCCTCCGGGGCGAAATACGGCATCGCGACCAGCCACTTCTACTGGATCGGCGCCGTCCCGGCGATGGTCTTCCTCGGCGTCTTCATGATGCCGTTCTACTACGGCTCACGCGCCCGGTCCGTCCCCGAATACCTCCGGCTTCGCTTCGACGAGAAAACCCGCGCGTTCAATGCGTTCTCGTTCGCGCTGATGACGGTGTTCTCCTCGGGCATCTCGATGTACGCGATGGCCCGGCTGCTCGGCGTGCTGCACATCTTCGACGCGCCGGTCCTGGCGATGGGGCTCGGACCGGAGTACATCTTCCACGCCTCGGTGCTGCTGTCCGCCGTCATCGTCCTTGCCTACGTGCTCCTCGGCGGGCTGTCGAGCGCCATCTACAACGAGGTCCTGCAGTTTTTCCTGATCGTCGCGGGATTCCTCCCGCTGGTGTATCTGGGCCTGCGGGACGTCGGCGGATGGGAGGGACTGCGCGCGACGCTGCCCGCGGCGTTCGTGCATACATGGCGCGGCATGGGCTCCCCCGAGACGAACCCGATGGGCGTCGAGGTCATCGGGCTCGGCATGGGGCTCGCCTTCGTGCTGTCCTTCGGCTACTGGTGCACGGACTTCCTGGTCGTCCAGCGCGCCATGGCGGCGAACTCGATGAGCGCGGCGCGCCGCACGCCGCTGATCGGTGCGTTCCCGAAGATGATCTTTCCCTTCCTGGTCATCCTGCCCGGACTGAT
>JANPCT010000817.1:0-15733 GCA_031431095.1 Acidobacteriota bacterium
CGCTTCGCTGAGCTTCTGATCGAGCTGCTCCAGCGCCTTCCGCAGCGTGTCCACCTGCTGCTTCTGATCCTCGACCTGGTGGGTGTAGCTCTCGGCGAGCCTGGTGAAGCTCAGGAACCGCTCGAGCGCCGCGCGCGCGAGGTCGTCCTGCCCCTTGTCGACCGCCAGCTCCGCCTTGCGCATCCACTCCGCCGCCTTGTCGGACTGGTCGGCCTGCTTCTTCTGCAGCAGGTGGTGATCCGCCATCGAAATCGCCACCTGCGTCTTCACCTGCAACAGCTGGTTCTCCATGTCGAGGATCACCTGCTTGATCATCTTCTCGGGGTCTTCCGCGCGATCGATCAGATCGTTCAGGTTGGCGCGGACGAGCGTTGCGACGCGATCGAGTACTGCCATGGCTTGCTCCTTTTCCGTCAGACGCCCGCGGGGGGCCCGGTTTTATCGCCAATCTTGCGCACCTTCGACAGCAGGTCCGACATCGGCGTGCCCGACAGGGCCTCGAAGAGAGCGGGGACCTGCGCCGCGATCTCCACCATGTCGCCGGTGAGCTTGTGCATGCCGCTCGAGCTGCCGTTGCCGGTCGAGACGATGGTGATCTTGTCCACCTTCTCGAGCGGGCTGGCGATCGCGCGCATGATCTCGGGCAGCGACGTCAGCAGCTTGTCGATGACCGCGGCCTGGTTGTACTCCTGGAAGGCCTCGGCCTTGACGTTCATGGCGCGTGCTTCGGCGTCGCCCTTGCGGAAGACGATGTCGGCCTCCGCTTCCCCCTTCATCCGCGTCGCGGCGGCGGAGCCTTCGGCCTCGATCGTCAGGCGGCTCTTCTCGGCCTCGGCAAGCACCGAGATCCGCTGCCGCTCCATTTCCGCCGGCTTCAACACGGTCGCGACGAGCTCCTTCTCGCGCCGCATGATCTCGGCTTCCTGCACCTTGACCTGCGACTCGCGCTCGATCTGCTGGACGCGAACCGCTTCAGCGACGACCTGCTGCTGCATGACGTTGGTCTGGATCTCGTAGGCCTTGTCGGCGGTCGCTTCCTGTTTCTTGACCGTCTCGATGTAGTTGGCCTTCTTGATGTCGAGATCGCGCTGCGCTTCGGCCTGCTTGGCCTGCGACAGCGTCTCCGCCAGCACGCGCTCCTGGTCGGCCTGCGCCTTGGCGATCGCGGAGGCGCGCATCGCCTCGGCCCGCTTGATCGCGGTGTCGCGGTCGGCCTCGGCCGAGGCGACGTCGGCATCGCGCTTGATCCGCGCCACGTCGGGGCGGCCCATGTTGACGATGTAGTCGTTCTTGTCGCGGACTTCCTTGATCGTGAACGACACGACCTCGAGTCCCATCTTCGTCATGTCGTCGGCGCAGGTGCCGCGCATCCGGTCGGCGACCATCTCCGGCTCCTTGACGATCTGCTCGACGGTCAGCTGACCGATGATGCCGCGCAGGTGCCCCTCCATCACCAGCCGGATCAGGCTTTCGCGCTGCACGTCGGTTTTGGTGAGGAACTGCTCCGCCGCCGTCTCGATCGACTGCATGTCGGACTTCACTTTGATCTGCGCCACCGCTTCGACGGTCACCGCCACACCCTGCTTGGTGTAGAGGTCCTGCGTTGGGGCGACGTCGAACGACATCAGCTCCAGCGAGAGCAGGTGGTGCGACTCCACCATCGGGAAGATGACGGTACCGTGGCCCTTGACGATCCGGGTGCCTCTGAACCCGTACACGATCAGCGCTTCGTGGGGGCCGGCCTTCCGGTACAGCGAGGCGAGAAACGATCCGAGCAGCGCTATCGCCAGGATCATCAAGCCGATGACCACCCAGAACCCCACACTCATCGATTGCACGTCCATGTGAACCGCCTCCTCCTCGTTCGCCGGTTACCGCTCCGACGCCAAATCCGTCCAGCGGCGCACGGTGGCGATGCCGCGCTCGTATTCCGTCACCACGACTTCCGCGCCTTTCTCAATCGCCCCGCCGTCGGCGGTGCGCGCGCCGCACGATTTGCGGGCGCCGCCGTGGGAGTAGATCAATTCGCCGATGCCCCCCGCGCGAATGGGCTGGCTGAGCCGCCCCAGCACGCCTGCCATGTGGAAGTCGGCACTCTGCAGGTTCTCGTTCGGCGACCAGAGCACTTTGGCCATCAGCACGAAGACGATGGCCGCGCCTCCCAGGCCAACCACGACGGACGCCAGCACCGCGGGCAGCGCCAGCCAGCGAAACTCTGTGGTGAGCAGGTAGCCGGCGCCGCCGAACCACGCGACGAACGCGGTGATGGTCGCGAAGTTGATGGGACCCACCGAATGGGCGTGGGCGCCGTGGAGCACGTCCGCATGAACATGCGTCTCCCACGGGAAGTGGATGTGCGTGTCGACGACGCCGAACGCGAACGACAGCGCGCTCAACACGAAGCCGACGACGAAGCAGCCCAGAAAGATCTGCGGCCAGTTCATTTCTGCTCCTCCGGAACGAGCGTTTCAGTGAGTCGGTCGATCAAACCAGGCATCGACAGCATTTCGCCGAGCAGCACCAGACAGCGCCGCGACTCGGCGTGCGTCGCCACCCGCTCGAGCGACGCGGCGAGCGCGGAGTCGTGCGCGAACCGCGTCGCGCCGTCGAGCAGCCACCGATCCAGCGCCGTCTCGATGGCGCCCACCGCGGACGTGAGCTCGGTGTGGTATCCGGGCGGATCGCTGACGAGATAGCCGGGGTGGACCTTGAAGAACCGCGCCAGCAACTGCCGCGATTCCTGCGAGAGATGTCGGCGGGCACCCTTCTCAATCAACGACAGGTACGACTGGCTGATCGTGGCGCCAATCTCCGACCGGATCGCGCGGACCAGCTCGGACTGGGTCAGCTCGCGGCCGAGGCCGCGAAGCTCTCCCTCGAGGTGGCGCAACTGGCGAAGCTTCTGGCCAAGCGTCATTGCAATCTGTAATATACATATGACTAATTGGAATAGTTGTCAAATCGACAAAAAAAGAGCCGCCCGGCGCGGCTGGAATCAGTCCCCGTCGTTCTCCAGGCTGCGCCACAGATACCAGCACGCCACCGTGCGATAGGGCCGCCAGGCTTCGCCGATCTTGATCATCCGCGCGGGAGTGGGTTTCTTGCGCAGCCCGTAGAGCCGCTGAATCGCGGTGACAATCCCGAGGTCGCCCACCGGCAGCACGTCGGGCCGGCGCAGCCGGAACATCAGGAACATCTCGGCCGACCACCGCCCCAGACCCTTGACCGTGACGATCGCGTCAATCACCGCCTCATCCTCCAACTCGTGGAGCGATGCCACCGGCAGCTCTCCGGTCTGGACCTTGGTGGCAAGGTCGCGGAGGTAGACGACCTTCTGCCGGCTGAGTCCTGCTTCGCGGAACTGCGTCTCGCCGAGCGCGAGGAGCGCCTCCGGCGTCACACCCTCGGGCATCGAGGCCACGAGGCGTCCATGAATGGTCGCCGCCGCCTTGGTGGAAATCTGCTGTGAGGTGATCGTGCGGACGAGGGCCGGAAACGGCTCGAGAGCCGGCGCGTCGAGCAGCGATCGCGCGCGGTGTTTCCTGATCACTGGGGCGAGCACCCGGTCCCGGCGCATCAGCGCGCGCCGCGCGCGCAGGAAATCCGCGGGCTCGAGACCGCGGTGCGGCTGCGCCTGACTCCTGCTGCGCCTGGAGCTCTTCGCCAAACCACTAGAGTCTAAAGCGTAAACGGGCCAGCCGAGCGGCACGACTGCACGCCGTTGCACAGGACCGCATGGCAGCGCCGCCCGCCTGGTTGCCGCGCCCTTCTGCGAGGCATCCGCGGCGCCGATACGGAGCCAAGGGCATGACCGGCAATGGCAACGGCTTCGCCACCAATCACGTCGGGGTGAACGTCGCCTACACCAAATTCTTCTTCATCACTCCTGAGCGGGACGATGAACTGACGAAGGCGAAGCTGCGTACGGCGGCCGCCTTCGTGGCTCGCGGGTTCTTCAACGACTTCGATGCCGAGGGACGCGACACCCCGCCGCATGAAACCATTCAGTTCCTCGTCCGCTCGGACACCGAGGCGCGACCCGGTGCCGGAGCGCCTTACGCCCTGCAAATCTGTTCGAAGTATCGCCCGCGGCTGAAGGAAACAGACGTCGAACTCCAGCGGCGCGTCGGCGACTTCGCGCAGGTCAGCGCCCTTGACGGCGCCGTGCGCACGCCTCAGTACACGAGCGCGGAAATGTATGCGTTCGCCTACAAGACCGCGCTGCCGCGTGGCTCAGGGCGCATTCAGAAGAACGTGGTGATCATTCCGATGCGAAAGTCCCAGGAATGGTGGGACAAGCAGCCACTCGAGCGGCAGACCTACTTCTACCCGCACGGCGATGCGTCAGGTGCGGCTGTCAAGGGTCACGCGCGTGCCGCGGAGCCCGGGATCAGCACGATCTACCGCAAGTTGTATTACAACCCTGACGGGCACGGGCGTGAGCGGGAGTGGGACTTCGTCACGTATTTCGAATGCGCCGACGAACACCTTGGAACGTTCGATCGGATCTGCCGCGCGCTTCGCGACGTCAGCCAGAATCCCGAATGGCAGTACGTCACGGAAGGGCCGGAGTGGCGCGGAAAGCGCGTTCTGCGCTGGTAAACGTGTCCAGCCGGCGCGACGGCTGATCGAGAATGAGGGATCGCGGGGGGCGCGACCCCCGCCCTCTATTTGTCGCGGTCGGCCGACGTGTCGACGGTTGTCGTGCTTTCGGAAGCGACATCGCTACCGCCGGTCGGAGTGCCAGTCTGCTCGCGACGCCGCTGATGGCTGGCGATGCCACCCTTGCGCCCCGCGTCACGGGCTTCTTCGCTCGTCCATTCGTGCGCGGTGCCCTTCTGGTGCGCCGCCTTCCCGCCCTTGCTAGCGATCTCGCGCTGCTTGGCCCGGTCCATCGATGCAAACCCACGATCTTCCTTTGCCACGATCCCTCCTCACCCGGTGCTACGGGTCACAGCATGGAGACTGCAACCGATATGCCCGCTAAGCTCTTGAGAGTGTGAAACTTATACGTAGCATCTGGCGAGGAAAAGGAGAGGAATTTTTTCTCATATTGCGGTCGATGAGCCCGTACCGGCGAACCGGCGCGGACTAATGAGCAATAGTTTTCCCTGAAGAGGAAAGCGATGTCCCTCTAGCTCGTGTGTCGCGCGTTTGCCGCGTCGCGTTCACGGTGTGTAGTCAACGGCACGCCTGAGGCGCCTTCCTACCTGATCTTTCCCGAGAAGAACCAGTAGATCAAATAGACCGGCACTCACGCTACGTCCGGTGACGGCCACCCGAGTGGCATGAATGAGCGCGGCCGCCTTCATGCCTGCGGCCTCCGCGGCGTGCCGCAGCGAAGCTTCCACGCTTGCGGCATCGAAGGGGTCCACGTCCTGCAGCGTGGAGGCGAAAGACGCGAGCAGCGGTCGGACGTCCGCGGGGAGATATTTGGCCGCGGCGCCGGGGTCGATCGCGGGCAGGGCCAGGAGGAACGGCGACAGTTCGTTCACGAGCTGATCGAGATTCCTGACGCGTGGTTGCAACAGCTCGAGCACGCGGCCGATCCACGGTGATTCGGTCGAGGCGAGCGTCTCCCTCCAGAGACCCGCGTCGCGCAGACGGCTCTCCACCCGTCGCAGCAGTTCCGGAGCAGGCAGCCTGGCAATGTGCTGCTGGTTGAACCAGTCGAGTTTCTCGGGATTGAAGACGGCGTTTCCTCCGCTGATCCCTTCGAGCGCGAACAACCGCTGCAGCTCGTCACGCGACAAGACTTCGCGATCTCCGCCCGGTGACCAGCCCAGCAGCGCGAGGAAGTTCACCATCGCCTCCGGTAGATAGCCGGCCCGCTCGTACTCGGTGACCGAAGTCGCGCCGTGGCGCTTGCTGAGCCGCTTCTTGTCGGGCCCCATGATCAGCGGCACATGCGCGAATAGCGGCTCGGGGCTCGCGAACGCCTGATAGAGCAGAACCTGTTTCGGCGTGTTCGAGATGTGGTCGTCGCCGCGGACGACATGCGTGATCGCCATCCCGATGTCGTCGGCCACGACCGACAGGTGATACGTCGGTTGGCCATCGGATCGCAGGATCACGAAATCTTCGATATTGCCGTTGTCGAAGGTGATGTCGCCGTGCACCAGGTCCTTGAAGCGCGTCTGGCCGGGCGGGACGCGAAATCGCACGGCCTTCGCGGCGCCGCTGGACTCGAGCTGCGCGATCTCCGCTGCATCGCGCCGCAGGCATGTGCGATCGTAGGACCATGCCCCGCCGCGGGCTTCGGCTTCGGCTCTTCTCGCCTGCAACTCCGCCGGCGCACAGTAGCAGTGATACGCGCGACCGGCGGCGACCAGCGTCCGCGCGTCGGCCCGATATTTTTCAATCCGCTGCGACTGGAAATACGGCGCGTGCGGTCCGCCGACGTCCGGCCCCTCGTCCCAGTCGAGTCCCAGCCAGCGCAAGCCTTCGACGATTCCGGCCACCATCTCCCACGACGAGCGCTCCGCGTCGGTATCCTCGATGCGCAGCACGAACGTGCCGCCGTGACGACGAGCGAACAACCAGTTGAACAGCGCCGTGCGCGCTCCACCGACGTGCAGGTAGCCGGTGGGGGACGGTGCAAAACGTACGCGCGGAGGCATCGGGCGATTGTAAGCGACCACGCCACAGACGGCGAGGAGGGTACGGACAAGGCTGAAGGGCTGAAGGCTGAAGATACCCGCGACCAGCCGAGGCGAATCGCGAGCGACGGACGTCTATCTCTTCGTCAGAAGATCTCGCCGAAGTAGCTCCAGAAGTACTCGCGCGTCTTTTCGAGGAAGGGGCGCTGGCGCCACTGCGCGGCGTCGAGCTTCCTGGCGTTGCGCACATCCTGCTCGAAGTCCTGCAGCAGCCGCGCCGCCAGGCCGCGGTCGCTGACGGCGACGTTCATCTCGTCGTTCAACTCGAGGGAGCGATTGTCGAAGTTCGCCGAGCCGAACGTGCTCCACGATCCGTCAACGACCATGGCCTTGGCGTGCATCATCGAGCGCTGGTACTCGTAGATCTCGATTCCCAGGTCGAGCAGCCGCTGATAGGCCTGCCGGCTCGCGTACTTCACCGGCATGGCGTCCGTGAGATCGCCCTCCACCAGGATTCGTACCTTGACCCCGCGCCGCACGGCCTGCTCGAGGGACCAGTCGCTGGATTCATCAGTCACGAAGTACGGCGTCGTGATGTCGAGCGTGCGGCGTGCGGCCGCGATCGAGAGCAGGTAGAGGCGCTTCAAATCGTTGCTGCCGCCCGTCGGCGAGCTGCGCTGGACCATCGCGCTGTCCTGCGGCGACGGCGGGCTGACGATTGGAGGATCGACAACGGGCGTGACCGGAGACGGGGACGTCTCGATGAAGTTCTCGTTGAACGCCCCTTCCATGGTGCGGACCACCGGGCCGTCGATGCGCACCATCGTGTCGCGCCAGTGCTCCTTGTCCTGCGCGTGACCGAGCCACTGATCGTCGAGGCCGACGCCACCGGTGAACCCGATCTTGCCGTCGACGACAAGGATCTTGCGGTGGGTGCGATAGTTGAGTTCCTCCAGCGCGTACCATTTGGGCCGGCCGAATTCGCCAACCTTCACGCCGGCGCTCCTCAGGTTTTCCTGCCATTCCTTCGGGATCTTGCTGGACCCCATCGCGTCGACGACCAGCTGGACCAGCACACCCCGGCGCGCCGCGGCAATGAAGGCCTCGGTAAACTGCCGGCCAATGACCCCCTCGTTGTAAATGTAGGTTTCGAAACTGATCCGCCGCTGCGCCGAATTCACGGCTTCGAGCATCGGCGGGAAGATCTGATCCCCGTTCGTCAGCACGGTGTAACTGTTTCCACCGCTGGCGTTCCCGCCCAGGACCGCGGCGACGTAGCCGGGGAACATCGGATCCTCCGCACCGTGCGCGCTCTCGATCTTCAGCGTCTGCTGATCCTGCGCGAGGGCGAGCAGCACGCCGACGATCGCCAGCACGACAACGATGGTGGTGGCGAGCTTGAAGTGACGGGGGCTCTTCACTCGACTCAACCGTGCAAGTTCAGCGCCATCGGCCGCCCCTCGTACTCGACGCCGTGCTCGGTGACGGCTTCGCGCCTCCAACTGAGTCACGATTCTGATCGCGGCAGGCGACAGTGCCTGTCGATTGAGAAGATCGCCAATGACGGGGTCAGACGACAATCGGCCCGGTGTCGCTTTTTTGCGTCCGATTGCGCCAGCCTCGAGGTAGATTCCGTGGTGGCTCTGTCGCCGCACGGAGGGGTCTTGTGGCTCGATTGTTTTCGCCACGTGTGCTGACTCGCTTTCAGGTGTGGGCAGCTGCGGACCGACGCCGCAGCTCATCACGGCAGAGGGCGCGGGCCAGTTCCGAGCCGGCGAGGCGGTCGACCTCGCAGGCAACTCGGCAACCACGACGGTGACGGGGATCAACATCGACAAGACGCCGCCGGTGCTCTCCGGTCTGCCGGTGAACTGTGTGCTGTGGCCCGCGGACCACCGGATGGTTCTCGTCGGCACAGCGACGGTGACGGACGCGTTGTCGGGAATTGTGCCGGGCTCGTTCCTTGTCACGGCGGCGAGCAGTGAACCTGCGAATGGCACTGCAGACGGTCAAACGCTTCCGGACTTCGCGATCGCCGGCGGCCAGATCCGCCTGCGTGCGGAACGCGCCGGCACCGGACCTGGACGGGACTACCGGCTCGGCGCAACGGCGATGGACCTCGCCGGAAACGTCGCCACCGGCGCCGCAGTCTGCAGCGTTCCTCACAACAAGTGAGACACGAGTCGATGGGAGCAGGCTGCCTGTTCCCCATCGACACCGCTCGGCTACACTGGGTGCCGGCAATGACAGCAGCATCCAGCCGGGCGGTCAGAAAATCAAGGATTGCGGACGGCATCTTCCTGCTTCGCTTCGCCTCGCAGTACGAGCTCGCCTCGACCTTCCTGCGGTTCCAGGAGCACTACGAGTCGAACCGGTTCCGGAACCGCGTCTTCACAGTCGAGGAGTACATGGACTGGTACGCGGGAACGTTCGGCGCGTTCACCTACTACCAGGACTGGAGCGGTTTCAACGTGCCGTCGAGCGCGTTGGCCCCCTTCGACGCCGGACAGTTCGATCCGCTCCTGCGCAAGGAGCAGCGGCTGCTTCGGCTGTTCCGCGGGGAACGCGAGCCGTTCTACGTCATCGGCATCGCCTCGGATGCAGATCTCGAGCACGAGATCGCGCATGCACTGTGGTACACGCGTCCCGACTATCGCGATGCGGTGCTCGCGGCGATGCGTCCATACGATACGTCGGCGCTCGAGAAGCGGCTGGCGTCGATGGGCTACCACCGCCATGTGCTGACAGACGAGGTGCATGCCTACCTCGTCGCCCCTGGCGATCTGCTCGAGCCGGGGAAAAAGCGCCTCGCCCCGCTTCGCCGGGAGCTGCGCGCGATCTTCCGCAAGCACGGCGCAGGAATAAAGCGTCCCGCGTGACGGTCAGTCCAGCGTCAACCTGAAGCTGTCGGCAATGTAATCGATGGACTTCGACTGCCGGAAATAGTTGCAGTGCCACACGGTGTCTGACGTGCGGAAGTTGCACGGCGCACCGGCGAGCTTCAGTTTCGGCACGCCGAAGTCGGTCATGGATGACGTGTCCACCACCAGATCGTTATCGCCCGGAAAAATCACACCCGCCGCCAGATCCGCCAGGCGGTCCTTGCGGAAGTTTCGCCAGAAGCGCCACGACGGATCCGGCGTTTCGAAGTTCGACAGGATCGCGTAGTACGAGGGCTCGATATCGAGCGGGCCGATCCGCAGGCGATTCAGTTCGTGGTTGTTGCTGACGGCAGATTGTCCGGCCAGCCCGGGCACCAGCGCCGCGAGCGCATCGACCACCGGCGTCCTCGCCAGGGCGCCGGTCACCGACACGATCACCTCGATGAGTTTGCCGGCAACCCAGATGAACGGGTTCGCCAGGCCGAACAGGCTCATCGTCTTTTCAGCGAACGTGCCGACATTGGAGATCAGGCTCATCGCGTGCTGAATCTTGTCGGGCGCGGCCAACGAGGTCCCGTGCAGCGGCGCGCCAACTAGTACGGCCCGCACCTTCGAGCCCGTCGTCATGCGGAGCGAACTGCCGAACGCTTCAAGCCACCATCGCACCACCAGGCCGCCGCGGCTGTGCGCGACGACGTCGATCGTGCCCGTTGAACGTGCCATGGCCCGGCCGAGTTCGAGGGCGCTGATGACCGGGCTCACCGAGAGCGTCGGGTGTTCGAAGAAGAGGACGCGGTCGTATTTCGCCGCCCCTGTCGTGGCGCGGTCGAGAAAGCGCAGGCCGCGTCCTTTCGCCGCGGTGAGCTCCGACAGCATGCCGTCAGCGTTCGAGAACGTGCCGTGTACCAGGACCAGCGTCCGCCCGCTGAACGGACCAGAGACGTCCCGGTCCAGGAGCTCGTAGGTTCCGGCGGGCGTCCGTTGCAGCGGCCTGAGCCTCGCCTGGAGAGAATCGGCTATCGCCGCGTTCAGGCGCCGGTCGATCGTGCCGACCGCCTCGACGATCTTGTTGGGTGCGAGTGTTTCGAATTCGCGGGTCAGCACCAGGGAGCCGTCACTCTCCCCCGCCACGCCGCGGCGGCCGCGCCGGCGCCGTGCCGCGGGGGTCGCGGCGGGGATGCCGTCACGCCAGTAGAGCGTGCCGTTCTCCTCGACGAGGGAGACGGTCTTGATTGCGCTCTCAGCATCGTTGGCCGCGCGCCGGCGCCGGCGCCGCAGGCCGGCGATCGTCCGGTCGTCGGCTTCCGCCGGGCGTGACAAGCCGGTGAAAAGGTCTTCCTCTCGCCGGCAGGCCGCGACGTGTGACAGGAAGCGACCTGGGTCCACGGGTGCGTCGTACGGCATTGTCGTTCTCGTCAATCGCTGATGATCGGAAGCGGCGTGATTGGCGGCGTGGCCGATCGCGCCAGGCGGATGTCGAGCAGGCTGTCGAACTCCTTGCGGCTGCGCATGTTCGCGCGCCCTTCCTCCATCGCCTCGGCGAAGCTGCTGGCGGACGTGAGGAACGTGGCCTCGAGCATCACGAGGTCGCCGGAGGTCACGTACTGCATGATCTCGTCGTAGTGCAGGCGCGTCAGCCTCCAGCCGTAGCCGTCGACGAACCGTACCGCGGCGGAGCGAGCGACGCCGCTGCCGACCGCCGGCACTTCCGCAGGAATGCGCAGAAGCTGCACGAACGATTGGTGCGGCTCCTCGGCGCGCCAGTAGCCAACGAAGGCGTGCCCCGTCAACAGCACCAGCACGGGGTAGATGTCGACGTACTCGAGACACGAGGCCAGCAGCAGCGCCAGGTCGATACATGTGCCGGAGTTCGAACCGACGATGTCACTGGGGGTGCGGAGGCGCTGACTCTGCTCCGAGTACGCGGGCGGAGGGTTGATGTACTGCAGGCGGTATTCGTTGACCAGCGCCGTCCAGATTGCGCGCACCTGCGCGTCCACGCCTTCGGTCGGATCGCTGGCATTCGCATCCAACGACTGATACCCGTCGAATCCCGCGGCGGGATCGTCCCTGATGCCGACGAGATAGCGACGCGATGAGCTGATGATCTTGAGCACCGCAGGGTCGCGCGGCAGCACGAATGACGGCAGCCACGGATTGTTGTCGGTGTCGTCCACCCATTCGTCGACGGGAATGAGCGTCACGCGCTTGGTCGCCTCCGCCGCGACGCGGCCGCCGCAGGTGACCCTGACGTAAACGGTGGACTGGACACGCTCCCGCAGCGATCGAGGCAGCGCCGCCGTCAGCGGGATCTTGACCATGGGCGCGAGCGCCAGCTGCGGCTCGTTGAGCGAGAGCTGGGTGAAGCGGAATGGATAATTCTGCGCGCCCAGGTTCAGCTCCACGAGCACGCTGATGTCCTCCAGCCGCTCGTCGACCAGCTTCGTCAGCGTCAGCTTGGAGAGCAGCGGGCGATCGTTGTGGAGCAGCGAGTAGTTCACCTCGTCGTCCACTTCCAGATCGACCTGGAGCAGATCGCCGATCGGTGTCTGCTGCTGGCGGGCGAGGACCGCCTGGCGATCCTCCGCTGTGGTTGCGATGGTCCTTGCGGCGGCGGCCGCGACCGGCAGCTCCTGCAAGGCGCTGTGGCCCATCCAGATGACGATCGCGGTGCCGTGCAGGCCGTCGCCGGACATCTTCTTCCACGCTTCGACGAATGCCTCGGGGATCGTGGAGTCCGCATCCGGCCGGCACCACGCGAGGTAGAACGCTTGAAAAAAGCGCTCGGCCAGTTCGTCGTCGATCTCGTCGAGGAATCCGAGAGCGGCGTGCGCCCCTTTTCGGACCAGTTCCCTGGCGATGCGCGCGCCTGAGTAGTACAGGTTCAGCGTGACGAGCGACGGCGGATGGTTCGGATTGACCATCACTTCCGCGAGATCGTCGTAGGCCACCGGCAGCTCGGCGACCGGCGGCTCACGCAGGATCATGCCGTCGCGCACGTTGCCTGAACCGTCCAGGATGCGCGTCCGTGCCGGTGAGCCGTCGTCCACGTCGTAGAAGCCGTCGACGGCCCAGGCCGCCTGGTGCGTGTCGACGCCGGTGACATGAATGGCATCCCAGGCGCCGTCGCGGACGGTCTTCGTCAGTTGCGTCACGCTCTGCGTCGCCGCGACTTTCCAGTCACGCCATGCGCGAGCACTGTCGGCGCCGGCGGCGGCGCGGATCCTTTTTCTTTCGAGCTCGAATTCGTAGAGGTCCTCGATCCGTCCCGGCGCGCTTTCGATGAACAGCACGCCCTCCGGCGGAGGCGGATTGCGCGGCGGCGTCCTGTTGCTGAACAGCCTGGTGATCAGAATCGGCTGAAACCGCCCAACCCCGCGAGTCGCCGCACTGAGGAGGTACTCCCACGGCAGGTCGGCGGCCGCTTCGTGGATGCGATTGACCGCCGCGTCGCCCCGGTCCCAGTCGATCAGTTCGACCTCGATGTGCTTGCATGAGGCCATCGCCTTGACGAAGCCGACGCTGACGCCAAGTCGATCGAGGTCGTCGAGCGCGCGATCACGAAAGGCATGCCGGATGTCGTCATCGTCCACCCAGCGCGCGCGCGAGCGCAGGATGTAGCTCCACTCCTCTGCGAGCCGCTCGAGCGGAGCATCCCGGCGCACCTCTTCGGTCAGCAGGCCCGTCTCCGCGCGCATGCGGATTCTAACCACGGCAGGCGCGACCGCCGGCTCGCGGCGGGCAGGGTTCGCGGCGTTCGGTTTGGCGATGCGACGCCTGGCGCTCGTCGGCGCGGCTTTCGTGCGGGGGGGCGGTTTAGCCATCGCGGTCCTCGGCGGTTCAGGGTCGGTACGGAGGGCACACTATACGCCGAATAGGGACGGGGGTTGCAGCAGTCGGGGCGCATTTCCGTCTGCACGGTGATGCAGGATGACCCGCCGGCATGGTGGGTTACTGTAGGGTCCGATGCGCCCCAGGCGGGCCGGCAACCGGGCGTCTCGCATTCGGAATCTGACAGACAGACGGAGGCGGATTGAAAGTCCTGGCGGATCTCCAGCGTTGGACGAGTACCGGTGCGATCCGTCCAGAGCAGCACGAAGTTCTCTCCGCGCTGGTCCGCAAGGAGCGGTTCTCCGTCTTCGTCGAGCTGCATACCCTTCTTTACCTGGGAGTGGTGTCGTTCATCGCCGGCGTGGGCTGGACGGTGCAGACGCACTTTCAGGGGCTCGGTGACGCCGCCATCCTGTCGGCGCTGACCCTGGCATTGACCGCGTCTCTCTACTACTGCTTCTCGCGAGGGCGCGACTATTCGAACGGCCGCGTCGAGGCTCCCGGGTTCGCCTTCGACTACGTCCTCTACCTGGGATGCCTGCTGCTCGGCATCGAGCTCGGCTATCTCGAGTTCCGCTTTCACCTGCTGAAGGGAAGCTGGGACCACTACCTGCTGCTGTCGGCCTGTGTCTTCTTCCTGCTCGCGTATCGCTTCGACAACCGTTTCGTGCTGTCGCTCGCACTCTCGACACTCGGGGGCTGGTTCGGAGTGCGGCTGACCAGCTTTCCCGATATCGGCGGCGCATCGCTGCGCGCCGGCGCGTTGGTTTACGGCGGCCTCGTCGCCGCGGCCGGCGCGGGACTCTTCGGGGCCGGCATCAAGAAGCACTTTCTCGACGCCTACCTGCACGTCGCGGCCAACGTGCTGTTCGTGGCGCTCCTGTCGGCGCTGTTCCAGAACAACCCCCACGCGTTGTACCTGCTGGGGCTGCTCGGTCTGGCGGGGCTCGCCGTCGCCGCGGGAGTACGGTTCCGGCGTTTCGCGTTCGTCGTCTACGGCATTCTTTACGGCTACGCCGGCATCAGCGCGCGTCTGCTGCACGAGGTCGATTCGTTCACCGTGGGCCTCGCCTACATCGCGGTCTCGAGCACGATCGTCATCGTGTCGCTTGTCGCCCTGGCCCGGCGGTTCGGGCGGGAAGAATGAGCCTTTACGATCCTGAGGACGAGCGCCGCATCCGTTTGCAGGCACGGGTCCGCGAGTGGACGAAATCGGGGTTGCTCGATCCCGAGCAGGGAGCGGTGCTCGAAGTGGAGCTTCGCGTTGACGTCCGGCGCACCAATGTCTTTCTCCGCGCCGGCCTGGCGCTGTTCACGGTGCTCATCATCGCCGCGTCGGTGATGTTGACGCTCGAACTGCTCGATCTCAATCGCCCGATTCCCACGGCCATTACGACCGCGCTGGCGGCGGTGTTGTGTCTGTTGCTCGCGCAGTACTTCGTGGTGCGGCAGCGCTTCTACCGGTTTGGCGGAGAGGAGGCGCTCGCGGCCGGCTGCATAGCCGACATGGCACCCCGAGCTATCGCGTTGACTTACGCGCAGACGCAGTCGAGCCCCGGCAACGCACCGATGGTCGCCGGTCTGCTGGTCGGCGCAGCAGGTGGCTTCGGCATCTACTGGCGATTCGGGTACGTCTACGCTGTGATCGGCGCGCTCGTCTGTGCCGCCTCTGTCCCGTTTCAACTGGAGCTGCGGGAAACAATCCGGTGCGCGCTGGCAGCGGCGGCGCTCGCAGGGGCATTCGTCGTCGCGCGCTCGCGACGAACGCGTTACCACGACGAGTACCCCGGAGATGATTACGCGCTGATACAGGCGGCCGCGTGGGCGGGACTCTACCTCACATTGAACCTGCGGTTGAGGTCGCCGACGATTGAAGGACCTTTCTACTGGTTCACCTACGCGGCGATCTGGACGCTGCCGATTGCAGGTATTTACCTGGGCACCCGGGACAAGGACCGGGCGCTTCTCGACGTCAGCCTCGTGATGGCGCTGGTCACGCTGCTCACCAACAAGGCGTATCTCGGCTGGCCGCACCACGCGTGGGATCCCATCGTGCTCGGCGTCTTCCTGATGGCGACGGCAATCGCCGTCAGGCGCTGGCTCTCGAGCGGCGCGAACGCGCAGCGCGCCGGGTTCACGGCATCACGCATCCTCAGCAAAGAGACCGGAGCGGTGACGATGCTGGGGAATGCGTCGGCAAGGCTTCATCCGGAGGGGCCCGCCTTCCCGGACGGCGGCAGTGGTGGGTTTGACGGCGGCCGCTCCGGAGGTGGCGGCGCCACCGGGTCATACTGATCGACGAGCGGTCAACGCAATGTGCGCCACTCCGCGCGAGCCATTTCGCGATCGGAGCACTAGGCTCCGACCCTGGCCGGCGTCGAACGGAACCACTTGGACAAGCGGCCACCGCGGCCATCGGCG
>JANPCT010000818.1:0-2919 GCA_031431095.1 Acidobacteriota bacterium
GAATGGCTCGCGCAACCGTTTCGTCGCGTGTCGTATCGACTGTGCCGCGGCCGGCGCGCCGAAGTCCTGTCAACGTCTGCACGGCGCGGTACCAGAACGGCGCGCCGAGGCCTATCAATAACCCGCCGAGCGCGAGTCCCAGCACCAGCCTGGCGAGGGCGAACGGATTTGAGCGATCGAAGGCTGCAACGCTCGCGGCATTCCAGCCAAGCGGGACGCCCACCCCCTGCAGGTTCCTGACGGCGCGGTCCGCGTCCGCCGCCGCCTGGCGACCCCGCGCGCCGGCGTCGTCGATCGGCTGGCCGTTCGCGATCACGGCGCTCGTGATGTCCGGCTGCCTCATGAACGTATCGAACAGGCTGAGCGCGTTGACGTTCAGCGCCGCCGCGAGCGCGAACCCGACGAGCACCGACAGCAGTCGCGCGCGGGCCTCGAAGTACTCGGAGGCCTCGAGACCGAAGGCGTCGAACTTCTGCGCGACATCCTTGAGCAGGAGCTCGACGCCCGCTTCGCTGCCGTCGTTCAGCCCCATGATCATTCGCGCTCCGTGCGGGCTGCTGCCCAGGCGTTCCATGAACGTCGTGGGACGGAGCGAGCCGAGCCTGCGTCCGCTCCAGATCCGGTTGAGGAACTTGCCGTCCTCGGATCGCGCGTCGAGGCCAAGGCTGCGCGCAAGGAACGTCAGCGGCGCCGCACCAACGGGTCCGCGGTTGACGGTCATCATGTCTATGAACGCGCCGCGCGCCTCCGCATCGGCCGGCCGGCCGGCGCCGCGCGGCACCAGGACGCGTTCGTAGAAGTTGCCGAGCAGGATCGCCAGCCCCTTCTCTCTCAGGCCGACGATGCGGTGCAGCGTTTCGACGATGGTGGTGGCCACCATCGCGAGTGTCAGCATGGTGATTGCAAACGCAAGGGCGGCATCGAGTGATCGCATCGGTAAGGCTCCAGTAGTTCCGGTGCGACACGATACACGGGATCGTGTTTCGCGGATCTTCGAATTCACTCGAAGGAATCGAGGGGGGCGAAGGGCGGTCGAAGGAAACCCCATTCAAATGTGTTGTCGCGCTGCGAGAGTATGATGCTCACATGATGGAGCACATGCAGGCCGGCAAAGACTCGATGGCCGCGTGTCCGATGATGAAGCAGATAGGCGGGATGAAGCAGTGAGCACCACGACAGTGTGCTTCCACACAAGGAGACTAAAGTGAGCATTTTCGACAAGCTCGGCGGCAAGAAGGACGACAAACCCAAAGCGGACTTCTCGAATGTCCAATCGGGCAGTTCATCCACGGCAGCTGAGCCGGCACCGGCGCCCGCTCCCGCTCCCGGCCCGACGGCCACAACGGGAGCGGAGCAGACTTACACGGTGGTGTCCGGCGACAGCCTGTCCAAGATCGCGAAGCGTTACTACGGTGACGCGAACCAGTGGCCGCGCATCCACGAGGCGAATCGCGATCAGATCAAGAACCCCGATCTAATCCATCCGGGTCAGAAGCTCCGGATTCCTGGCGCGTAAGGGAGAGTTGATGATGATGCAGTACTCAAAGAGGATTTCGCTCTCGCTCTGCCTCGCGTTGCTGGTGGTTGCCGCGGCCTGCAAGGGAAAGAGCGCCAACGACACCGCCGGCACGAGCGCCGGGACCACGGTCCGCGTGACCGACATCGCGCTCGGCCGGTCTATTGGCGGCGACAAGGCAATCGCCGACAAGACCGACAAGTTCAAACCCAACGATACGATCTACGCGTCGGTCGCGACCGACGGCGTGTCACCAAACGCGACGCTGCGAGCAAAGTGGACGTTCGAGGACGGCCAGGTCGTCGACGAATCCACGCGCGCGATCGCGCCGGGCAATCGCGAACGGACCGAATTCCACATCTCCAAGCCGGACGGCTGGCCCGTCGGGAAGTACAAAGTGGAGGTATTCCTGAACAATGCGTTGTCTGACTCGAAGAGTTTCGAAGTCGGCCGCTGAGATCTGTCGCGCTGTCCACGACTTCGGTCTCGGACCCTCAGTTTCCTCCTTCCCGAACCGAGTGCTCCTTGGAGACCGTGTCAAGGGTGGCGTGGACCATTCCCTCCGCTTACTCCGCTTTTTATTGGCGGATGAGCGTGTACTAGCCACCGCCCTGTTGCTCGTTTTCTGTACCTCAGCACGCGCCCAGCCGAGTCCGCGACTCTTTGGGGGGGCGGTCGCAGGCATCTCCACCCTTTCTGCCGATGCGCGATCAGAGATCATGCCCGCCGGAGTGGACGTGTCGCTCTACAAGCCGGAAAACGGCGCGGCTCTGAACCTCGTGTTTGGCGTGCATTTCCATGAGTACCTGGCGGTCCAGGCGAATTACGTGGGGAACCGCAACGATGTCGTGCTCACGTCCGTGCGCGCGACCGCCATGGGCCCGGCTTTTTACGAGCAGCCTCTCACCACCTCCCAGCACGCGGTCGTCGGAGACCTGCTCGCCTACTTCCGGGAGCGACGAAGCGCCTTGCGGCCCTATCTATCCGTGGGGTTAGGCGTTGTTCGCCTGCAGACGAAGGCCGCCGGCGAAGGACGGGTCCGCAATCTAGCGCGGCCGCCAGGTGTGCGGGCAACGCGCGCCGCGATACGCGTCGCCGTGGGCATCGACGTGGCACTTGGCAGCGCGTGGAGCGCGCGGTACAGCTTCAGCGAGAGCCTGAGCGGTAATCCGATCAGCGCCCTGCTCTCGCCGCCGGGCCAGCGCAATCTCGCGAACTTCCAGAATCTGTTCGGAGTCGTGCGCGCATTCTAGTGCTCAGATCGCGAAATACCTCGGCATTCGACCGGCGCTGCATCCCGCGCTGCGGGCGTTGCTCCTCCCTTCATACTCCCGGTATGCGTGGTCGTCGCGCCTTGCAGCGCGGGCGCTTCACCGGTCCCGGTGCGCGAGCCATTTCGCGAT
>JANPCT010000819.1:0-1992 GCA_031431095.1 Acidobacteriota bacterium
CAGTGCCGCGGCCATCGCCGCAGTGTGGGGCAACCGCCGAGGCAGCGGGCGTCCGCGCGAGGCGCGCAGCATCTCGTAGATCGCCTGCTGCGGGGCATTGACCCCGCCGGCGACGTAGTCGCGAGCAGGGCGGGGATGGACCAACGCCGCCACATGCGCCTCGGCGACGTCGTCCACGAACGAGTAGGACCAGAGGCGCTCGGGTCCGATGACGCCAGGAAGACGCCCGTGCAAGTGATCGCGCATCAAACGTCCGACGAGGTTCCCGTCGGTGGCCGGCCCTGGGCCGTAGATAACCCCCGGGTAGAGCGTCACGATGGGCGACCCGTCGGCGGCCGCGCGCCTTGCCACGTCGCGGGCGGCGACCTTGGTGCGCTGGTAATGATTCGCCGTCAACGGATGCGGACTGTCGGCGGGCGGCAGGGCGAGGAACGACGAGGTATAGACCAGGCGCGACAGTCCACGTTCGCGCGTCGCCGACAACACGGACTGCAGACCGCCGACATTCACCGCGTCGAACTCGGACGGATCGCGTCGCCACAGCGCGACCAACGCGGCGGTGTGACAGATCGCGTCCACGCCGGCGGCGGCCGCCGTCACCGCGCGCGTGTCCCGCACATCGCCCTCGATGGCGCGGCCTGGCGCGCTCGTCCGCGCGGCGCTACGGGAGAAGGCAATGGCGTCGTGTCCGGCGCGCTCGAGCGCGCGCACGATCGCGGATCCGAGATATCCCGTGCCGCCGGTAACGAGCACCTTCATCGGTCTCCATCCTCGATCCTCGAGTCTCGCCCTGGCGTCTGACGATCAGCGATTACCAGATTACAGGTTTCCCGGATCCGATAGACTTGTCGCGCATGTTCCGTCAGAAAACCGGGTCCGTGGTGTGCGCATCGTGCGGCTCGCTGGTCGGCGTCAACGACGACACGTGCTACACCTGCGGCCGACGTAATCCCGGGCTGTGGGGATTTGGCCCGGTGTTGCGGCGCTTCGGCAACGACTTCGGGTTCACCACCGTCATCGTCTACGGCTGCGTCGTGCTGTTTGCGCTCTCACTGGTGTTGACGATCCTGAGCGGCGGCAACTTGTTCGCCGGGTCGTTGTTCTCGCTTCTCGGCCCCAACCGGCTTGCTTATGACGCACTGGGCGCCGCGGGCGCGTACCCGGTGTTCGTCGCCAACCGGTGGTGGACGGTGCTCAGTGCGGGGTGGCTCCACGGCGGCGCGCTGCACATTTTCTTCAACATGATGTGGGTGCGGCAGCTCGGACCCGCCGTCGAGGACATGTACGGCGGCGCGCGCATGGTCATCATCTACACCATCTCGTCGCTGACCGGTTTTCTTCTCAGCTCGTTCCTGGCCGCATACGCGGCGATTCCGTTCTTCTCGGGCGGCGTCTACACCCTCGGCGCTTCCGCTCCCATCTTCGGCCTGCTCGGGGCGCTGGTCCACTACGGCAGCCGCGGCGGCAGCAGCATCGTCCGCTCACAGGCCCTGAGCTATGCGTTGACGATGGGCGTGTTCGGCCTGATCATGCCGGGCATCGACAACGCCGCACATCTCGGCGGATTTGCCGGCGGCTACGCCGCCAGCATGTGGCTCGATCCCCTGAAGCGGGAGCGAATGGATCATTTCATCGGCGCCGCCGCCTGCCTGCTCGCCACCGTTTTGTCCGTCGCGGTGTCGATGTTCCAGACGATGCCCATTCTGTTCAGGTATCTCCGCGGCTGATGCGCAAACCTGTCGTCGTCATCACCGGGGCCGGCGGCGAAATCGGCCATGGCCTCATCGGCCAGCTTGCAGAACGCGGCGACCGCCGTATCGTCACGCTCGATGTGTCGCGGCTGGACGAAACGATTGCGCGCAAGGTCGATCGCGAGATCACCGGGTCGATCACCGACCAGCCGCTGCTCGAGCGGCTCATGGCGGAGTTCGAGGTCGACCTGATCTTCCATCTGGCGGCGCTGCTCTCGACGCGGTCGGAGTTCACGCCGGT
>JANPCT010000820.1:0-3529 GCA_031431095.1 Acidobacteriota bacterium
ATCCGTGCCGGTCTTCACCTTGTTGCGGACGTACACTTCCGATGCGGGATTCTCGCCGACGAGGACGATCCCGAGACCCGGCGCGCGGCCCGCGCGCGCCGTGAACGCCTGGACTCCCGGGATTGCGCTGGCCCTGATCTCGGCACCGATGGCGGCTCCGTCGATGAGTTTGCAGGTCACATTCTGCCTTCCGCAGCACAGCGCGCGCTGTCCGCTGTCGATGAGTGTCGTGCCAATGCCGCGTTGTCGATTGCCTCGTCGGTATATCGAGTCGCGCATGGACAGCGGCGCCGTTCGCAGGCGAAGGGACTACCGCGAGGCGGCCGCCTCCAGGTCCTTGAGGCTGCTGGCGCGACCCAGTACTACCAGGTCATCGCCGGCGCGCATCGCCGTCTCCGGTTCCGGATTGAACTCCATCTTACCGTCCGCGCGACGGATACCGACGACGACGACGCCGAACTTCTGGCGCACACCCGACTCGATCAGGCTGCGACCGTCGAGCGGCGATCCGTCGCCGATGTGCACCTGCTCGAGATTCAGATCCATGTTGTCTGACGAGGTCGCCAGCTGCACGAAGTCGACGACGGCAGGCCGCAGCGCTGTCTGTGCCAGCTGCAGTCCACCGAGATGGTAGGGGGAAATGACGCGATTCGCGCCGGCGCGCTGCAGCTTTCTCCGCGCATCCTCGCCCTCGGCGCGGCCGACGATGAAGAGATCCGGCTTGAGCAGACGCGCGCTCAGCACGGCATACACGTTCTCCGCGTCGGTGCTGACCGCGGCGATGAAGCCACGCGCGCGGTCGATGCGGACGCGCCGGAGCACGTCCTCGTTCGACGCGTCGGCTTCCACGGCGAGGAAGCCCTGCTCCATCGCCAGGTGCATGCGATCGGGGTTGCGTTCGATGACGACGAACGGCACGCCCTGGCGGGCGAACTCACGGGCGATGATCTCTCCCATCCGCCCGAATCCGCAAACGATGAAATGGTCGTCGAGATTATCCAGCATGCGCGCGTGCCGCTTGCGCTCCTGCCGCTCCACCAGGGTCCCCCCCGCGAGCAGCGTCATGAAGAGCGTGAACGCGTAGAACATCGCGCCCACGCCCGTGAAAGCGATGAAGACGGTGAAAGCGCGTCCCGCCGTCGACAACGGATGCACTTCGCCGAACCCCACGGTGGTGATGGTGATCGCCGTCATGTAGAAGGCGTCCCACGCACTCCACCCCTCGATGAGCATGTAGCCCGTAGTGCCGACGACGATCACGAGCGCGATCAGCAACGCGACCAGTCGCCAGCCCATCCACCAACCCGCCACCGGTTTGAGGCGGATTAGCCTCTCCTGCCCCATGGGCGCTTCCATCTTATTCGGCGCCTGCGCCCGGTGTCGCCGGCGCGCGGCACGCGGCGCGGTCCGCCGTTGTGTCGCGTACCGGATTGGTCGCCGTCATCAGGGCGTGACCAGGCGCGTTACGCCTCGCCGAGCTTGCTGTGTCGCTGGCCGTAGGTGAAGTAGAACACCAGACCGATCGCCAGCCACGCGATGAGTCGCAGCCAGTTCGTCCAGCCCAGGCCGAAAATCATTGCGCCGCAGACCACGATGCCGAGGATCGCGACCAGCGGCAATGCCGGAACCGTGAACCCGCGCGGCAGATCCGGACGCCGGGTCCGCATGATCCACACCCCGGCGCACACGAGCATGAAGGCGAACAGCGTCCCGATGCTCGTCATCTCGCCGACGATGTCGCCCGGCACGAATGCGGCGAACAGCGCGGTGAAGACGAAGAAGACGATGTTCGACTTGTACGGCGTCCGCAGCGTGGGATGCAGATCGCCGAACAGCGCGGGCACCAGGCCGTCCTTGCTCATGGAGTAGAAGACGCGCGACTGCCCCAGCAGCATGACCAGGATGACGGAGGAGAACCCGGCGAGGATCGCCACCGTCACCGCGCGCGAGAGCCACTCGTAACCGGGCATGTACTTCGAGATGGCGAACGCGACCGACGCTTCACGCCCCGTGGAGCGGAAGTCTTCGACCGTTGCGATGCCGCTGAGCACATAGGAGAAGAGCACGTAGAGGATCGTGCAGACCACCAGCGAACCGAGGATGCCGATCGGCATGTCCCGCTTCGGATTTTTCGCTTCCTGCGCGGCCGTCGAGACCGCGTCGAAGCCGATGTAAGCGAAGAAAACGACGCCGGCGGCGCCGAGGATCCCCATGATGCCGCCGTAATTGTGGGTGACACCGGTCGAGCTGGTGTAGGTGGTGGCCGCGGGGATCAGGGGCGTGTGGTTTGCCGGGTTGATGAAGCCCCAACCGAGTCCGATCACGAGCAGCACGATCGAGACCTTGACGACGACGATGATGCTGTTGACGTAGGCCGATTCCTTGGTGCCGCGAATCAGCAGCGCCGTCAGGACGGCGAGGATGAACACCGCCGGGACGTTCATCATGCCGTGCACGCCTTCAGGCGAGACCTCGAACGGTGAATGCGTCAGCTCGAATGGTATTCGAGGCCCGAACCAGGCAATGACGCGGTTGGCGTACTCGCTCCACGCGATCGCCACCGTGGCGGCACCCACCGCATACTCGAGGACGAGGTCCCAGCCGATAATCCACGCCGCCAGCTCCCCCATCGTCGCGTACGAGTAGGTGTAGGCGCTGCCGGAGACCGGGATCATCGACGCGAACTCGGCGTAACACAGCCCCGCGAACGCACAGCCGACGCCTGCCACGATGAAAGCCAGGACCACCGAGGGGCCCGCGCGATCGGCAATTGCGGCGGCGGTGCGGACGAACAGACCGGCGCCGATGATGGCGCCGATCCCCAGCGCCACGAGGGACACCGGACCCAGAGTCCGCTTGAGCGTCCCTTCGCCAGTCGCGCCGGCCTCGGCCATCAACTTGTCGATGGACTTGGTCCTGAACAGTGAACTAGGCACTCATCCCCCTTAATCCGAAGATTCTCGGTTCCAAAGTCGCGGCATTATACGTCACGGGGATAAGGGGTCCGGCGGGATCCCGGGGTTCACGACGACCTGACTTCGCTGAGCCGCCGATCGAAGGCACGAACCATCTCCGCCGGGTCGCCGCGCAGGAGGTCCGAGATGACCGCGACGGACGATGCTCCCGCGGCCAGGACCTCCGCGGCACGCTCCAGCGAGATGCCGCCGATCGCCACGACGGGACGGCCGCTCAGGACGGCATGGCGCAGCAGCAGCAGCCCGCGCGCGCTGTAGCCGGTGTCTTTCGTGGACGTCGAATAGATCGGCCCGACGGCGATGTAGCTTGCGGTGGTACGGGTCGCGGCGTCGATCTGCGCTTCGTCGTGCGTCGACACCCCGATGATGGCGTCCGCTCCGACGATCGCGCGGGCGTCCTCGACGGCAAGGTCCTCCTGGCCGACATGGACGCCGTCCGCGCCTGACAGCCTGGCGATGTCAGCGCTATCGTTGATGATGACCCTGGCGCCCGCGGCACGGACGCGCGCCACCACGGCATCGGCGCAGGCGAGGCGTTCCGCGGTCGACGACCG
>JANPCT010000821.1:0-2262 GCA_031431095.1 Acidobacteriota bacterium
CAGACGCTGGGCAACTGGGCGCTGTGGGTGTTCTACGTGGGCGTGGTCGTCACGCTCTACGGGACGATCTTCGCCGCCACCGCGGCGCATTCACGGATGATGGCGGACCTCGTGCGCGTCGTCGGTCTTTATGCGCGTGACGACGCGCGCAGCCGGTTGATGTGGAAGAACCGCTTCGTCGTCGTGCTCGCGACCGTGCCGGCGTTGTTCTACTGGCTGTTCGAATCCCCTGTCCGCATGGTCGTCGCCGGCGGAGTGGCGCAGGCGCTGATGCTGCCGCTCATCGGGCTGGCCGCGATATACGTCCGCCACACCCAGGTGCCGAAGGACCTGCAGCCGTCCGCCGCGACGACCG
Source organism: Acidobacteriota bacterium (assembly GCA_031431095.1). Lineage (GTDB taxonomy): Bacteria > Acidobacteriota > Vicinamibacteria > Vicinamibacterales > 2-12-FULL-66-21 > JAICSD01. The sequence continues at coordinate 356 of JANPCT010000821.1, forward strand.
TGATGCTCTGGTTGTCGACCGCGGTCATGTTCGGCTTCGCCCTTTACTACATCGCATCGGCACTCTTCTGAAGCATTGATGGCGTTTGCCCCGTCATCGCCCGGCCGGCTGACCGATCGCGATCTCGGCCGCTTTCCTGCCGACACACTGTTCGATCGGCTCGGCCGCGCGGTCTGTCACGCGGGTGTCCTGCCGCGCAAGGAACTGTACGAGGCATGGGAGGTTGCGCGCCGCACCCGGCGCCTGTTTCGAGGTGGCCGCGTCCTCGACCTGGGCGCGGGGCACGGACTGCTCGCGCACGTCATGCTGCTGCTCGACGACTCTTCGCCGATTGCACTGGCGATAGACAAGAGGATTCCGGCGTCGAGCGCGCGCCTTCACAAGGCGCTGACCACCGCGTGGCCGCGGCTCTCGGGCCGGGTGTCCTTCATCGCAGGCCAACTGGACCGGGTGGACATCGAGCGAAGCGACGTGGTGGTGTCGAGCCACGCGTGCGGAGCGCTGACTGACGTCGTGCTCGATCGCGCCGCCGCCGCGCGTGCGCGAGTCGCGGTCCTGCCGTGCTGTCATCATCTGGCGCGGCAAGACGCCGCAGGGCTCCGCGGCTGGGTCGACGGCGCCCTCGCCGTCGATATCCGGCGCGCGCAGAGACTGGAAGCGCGCGGCTACCGCGTGTGGACACAACTGATCGCGGCCGCCGTCACCCCCAGGAACCGTCTGCTGCTCGGCGCCTGCACCGCTGAGGATCCATCGCGTTCCAGTTAGAGGCACTCGGAGCGGCGCATCCGTATCATCAAACATGATCGGCCGGCGCAGACGGTTGATCACGCTCGGCGCGGCGGGTTCTACCATCTCCATTCGACGATCGCCGCCGATCCGGCGCTGAAGTTCGCGACGCTGTTTCTCCAGGACAACCTGTTCGATGCCGTGGCTGCGAGCTGGATCTGCTGGGCCATCGGCGCCATCGCGATGCAGAACGGCAACGGCTAGAACTGGTACACGTAGAACGCGCCAGCCAGCTCCGCGTTGGTGGCGGGCTTGGTCATGGCCGGCGAGTGGCCGAACGCGTAGACGAAACGCGGGTTGGCCACGAAACAGGCCGCACGCCAGCCGGTGAACCCGCCGAGCGCCCGGCCGACGTCGGCATAGAGATCGAGCAGGCTCTCTTCCCCGGCCTCCCCGCCAATGCGCACGCCATACGGCGGGTTGAAGCAGAACACGCCGCCGGTCAGGTGGTCGGCCGAGGGGATCATCTCGGCGACGAAGTCCGGCGTCAAGTCGCGGACGTCAAGGCTGCCGATCACGATCGAGTGTTCATGAGCAGCGCCCGTCAGTCCCGCGGCGCGCAGGTTGCCGACCATCGCCGGAATCCGCGCCTCTTCGATGTCGAGCGCCAGAAGGTGCGGCACGGTGCCGGGGAAGAGGTCCGGTGCCTCCTGCGGCAGACCGGCGAAACCCGCCAGATGCCGGAAAGGCAGATCCGCCGGCCGCCGGATCGCGGCACCGACCGCCAGGCCGGCAGCCTCGATCGGAATCGTGCCGCTGCCCGCCATCGGATCGACCAGCAGCTCCGATCGCGCATCCCACCGTGACAGCATCACGAGCTGCGCCGCCATCGTCTCGCGCAACGGCGCCGGTCCGCCGGCGACTCGCGCGCCGCGACGGTGACGCGCACCGAGTCCGACGTCGAGGCCAACGATCGTCCGGCGATTCTCCGGCGTGCCGGCGCGGCGGACCACGAATACGATTTCGGGAGAGTCCGGATCGATCGCCGCCGTGACGCCTCGTGGCGCAAGTGCGTCGACGACGGCGTTCTTGACGACGCCGCGAAGCTGAAGTGGGGAGGCTTCGAAATCGTGCGCGGACCCCAGGTCAACCGAGAAACGCAGGGTTGGCGCTGTGGGCAG
>JANPCT010000822.1:0-2389 GCA_031431095.1 Acidobacteriota bacterium
CACGCTCGAGCGCGCGCCGGCGTCGTAGGAGGAGTCCTCGAGGGTGCTGCGGGCGAAGACGACGTTGGCGTCGGTGGTGGCGAGGTCAGTGCCGATTCCTTGCGCGTAGTAGCTCTGTGTGACGCGCGACCTGACGAACGCGAGGGGACCGCAACTCACGCCTGACGCCCCTTTCCTGGATCACTTGTAGTTGTAGCTGATGCCCACGAATACCGTCCGGCCGACGGCGAGCTTGAAGGGATCCTCGGTCGCCGCAGGCGGCATCCCGATTTCGGCCGCATCCGCGCCCTTGCCGAACAGCAGGCCAACTCCGCCGACAATGCCGATACCGCGCTGCAGCAAAACGTTCACCCCGCCGACACCCCGAAGTCGGGCGTCAGCGCGGCGCCGAAGAAGGCGCGAACGCGTTCCCGTGCGGTCACTGACGGTGCCGCAGCGTCGTACCCGACGGGACTCCAGTTCACGAACGCCATCGTCATCACGCGCGGCAGCGGGTACGACGAGAGGAAGCCGCTGTCGTCATCCACCTTCGTCCTGACGCGGTTCACGCGGGCGTAGCCATGACGGCTGAACCCGCGCCGAACGCGAAGTGCGTGAGCGGGCGGTTCTTGAACGTCAAGTCCAGCTCCGCGCTCGCAGATAAGGCGTCGACTGCGAGCGCGCGGAACTTCTCGTCGACATCTTCGATGACGCGGGCGTCCTCGTTTGAAGAGCTGCCCTGCATCGCGGCGTCGCACGCCGCCTTGATCAAGCTGTCCAGCGCCTTGCGGCACAGGGCGGGAGTGGGGATGGACGTCGCAGTGGCGGCGCAGTTGGTTGCAGCGACCCCCGGAAGATCGTCGACGAGCTTCGCGATTTGCGTGCGCGCCGGGTTCGACCGTCCGCCGCCATCGAACAGCAACGATGTGCCGAGGCGCTCGATCGCATTGGTGAAGTCCTCAGATCGCACCAAATCCCTTGCCTTCATCTGCAGGCGAATTGACGCGCGCGCCACTGGGAGGACCACGCCGCTGATCGTCACGGCGAGATTTGCCAGCGTCGCCTCACGCGCGAACAGTCGGGCCGCCGGGCCGCCGGTGACGCCGCCGAGGATGCCGCCAATCGTGCCCGACAGCGGGCCGAACAATGTCTGAACAAAGGCGGGCAGCTGCTCGGCGAATGGATCCTTCTCCGCCGTGCTGATGTAGAGGCTTGCCGAGCGGGCGCTGATCGCCTCCGCGAGGAACACGTCCGTCAGCCCGAGGATGCCGGGGAGATCGGCGGAGTATGCGACGGGCTCAGGCCAGTGCACGACCGCCCGCAGCAATTGCGTCTTGCCGAGAGCGTCAGCGCCGATCCAGCTGAGCGCGACGTGGTGCGTGGTGTAGTCCAACGCGGATTGGCCGGCCTGCGGGAGAGGAGCAGGGCGCAGTGCACGCGGCTGTGGGCGTGGCCGGCGTTCCACGGACCGATGTGGGGGCACCCGCGCTGCGCAGCGCATCGAGCAGCGCGCGCGCCTCGCGCTGAAAGGCGGTCCAGTTCCCTTGGTTGTACCGGAGCGTGAGGGTGTCGAGCACCGGCCTGGCAGCGCAATCTGCGGCAAATACTGGTGCGAGCGGTGTAGCGGTCGACGCGACTTGCGCTTCGGCCGTGACCGCAGTCGCGGCCGACAGCAGAGCGGCGATGATGGGCCTGTTCATAGTTCTCCTTGCCTTACGATATCGGCAGCACTGAACGCTTCCGGATCCTGTTGCTGGCCGTACCCAGTTTGGGAGACATTTTGGAGACCGGGAGGGCCTTCGAAGGAAAGATCAAAAGGGGTAGAACTAAACTGGCGGTGAGGCAGGGATTCGAACCCTGGATACAACTTTTGGGTCGTATAACGGTTTAGCAAACCGCCGCCTTCAGCCTCTCGGCCACCTCACCGTGCGTCTGTAAAGTATACGGCACTCCAGCCAGCAAGCACACCCATGAGCAGGCCGACCCCTGCAATCGACGATCTGCGCCGGGCGGCCATCTCCGGCATCTATTGCGGAAAGTTCATTCGGCGGAGCATCGCGACGAAGCGCGGGTCGCCGCGAGCAGGATCCAATTGCGGACCCGCCTTCATGTAAATCATGTTCGGCGCGCGCTCCTGAAGCCCCTTCTGGTACCATGCGATCGCGCGGTCGAGGTCGCCGAGCGCGCCGTATACGTTGCCCATCACGGCGGGATCGAGCCAGATGCCCTTCGGCGGGTGCTCGAGCACCCGGAGCAGCCGTCGAGCCTCGCCGGTCTCGCCGACTGCGGCATACGCCGCCGCACACTGACCGATCATCTGCATCACGTAGGCGCCGCCGATCGCGCTCAGCACCCTGCCGCACTCCGCATCGACCTCGTTCCGTTGCCGCAGGACCGCGTAGTTCGATGC